>JAJNDL010000034.1 GCA_021156385.1 Moraxellaceae bacterium
TGCCGAAGCGCGCGAGGCGGGACGCAAGGGCGGCGAGGCGGCGCACGAAAAAGGCAGTGCGCACGAGTTCAGCAGCAAGGAGGCGCGCGAGGCCGGCAAGAAGGGTGGCGAATCCTCGCAGGGCGGCCGCGGCGGCAACCGCTCCTGAGGCCGGCGGCCGTTGGTGAGGCGTGGCCGGTGCCGCGACATCGGCCGGCGCGCGCCGCCTTCGGGGCGTGCTCGCACCGGCTGCCGCGCTCACCTGCCCTCTTCCGGCATCAGGCATTGCCCATGGCTCGCCACGGGCAGGCGCGCCGCCGCTTCCGGCGCGCCGAACACGCGCGCGAGATCACGACGGAATTCTGCCGGCGGGCTCTTGCGGCGGATGTGCCAGAGCACTTTCGCGGAGGCCGTCACCGGATCGTCGACGGCGGCGGGCCAGGCATCGCCGGCGGCATGGCCCTGCTGGCCGCGGTAGGTGGTGAAGCGCACGATCGGCGCGCATTCGACCTTTGCCACCACCTCGCCGTCGCGACGCTCGCAACGCCCGCGTTCGACATGGCTCTGCGCATAGGCATCCTGCACCAGGTGCAGCAGCGCGCCAGTGGCGTTGAGGCGCGCCATGGCGAAACGGCGCGGGCCCGCGAGGTCCTTGCAGCCCGAGCCGGTGAACGGGTCCTGGCAGACAAAGTTGAACAGCGTCGCCACCGTCCACGGCCGGCGGTCGCGGCCGCCACAGGGTAGCACGCGCGCATGCGGGCGCATGGCGCGGTGGAAGGCGCTGCTGCCGGCGAAGTAGCGGCAATAGGGCGTGTCGAGTTCGCGCCGCGACAGGCGGCCGGAGGCGACCAGGAAGAGGAACTCGGCCCACTGCCCGATCTTCTCGCGCGTTTCCGCCGCGGGCTCGCCGACGGCGCCGGCCTGCGCATGCATGAACTGCATGTCGCCGACATGGGAATTGCAGAGCAGGCCGTCATCGATGTCGTTGCGCTCGCCAGCGCCGAGCAGCAGGTCGCAGGCACTGACCATGTGCCAGGTGAAGCGGATGGCGTTGACGAGGCCGAGCTGGCGCGTCGGGTCGTCCGGCCAGCGCGAGGCCTCGGCGAGATCGGGATAGCGCGGGGCCTTGCCCGTCCAGTGGCGCAGCCAGCCGGCGATGTCCCAGGGCGGCAACTCGGGATTGCGCACCCATTCGAGATCGACGGCGACATCCTCGCCGACGGGCTCGGGCCGGCAGCGCGCGGGCTTCTGGCGGCGCGACAGTGCTTCGTCGAGGCAGAGCTTGGCGGCCCGCGTCATGGCCTCGTGCACGCCGGCCATGGGCGCGACGGTATAGGCCGCCGCCGGCGCGGCAAGCACCGCCAGGCAGGCCAGTACGCGACACAGCGCCTTCATCCGCCCTCTCCGGCATTCTCCCGCCCGTTTCGTGCGGAAGTGCTGACAGCGTAGCTCAGCCGTTGCGCACTGCCGTTGCCGCTCTGCTGCGCCTCTGGCGCAGGCTGTTGCCGTGCGTTACGCGCTGCCGCGCCGGCGCCGCGTCTCCCAGCCTTTCTTCGCCGCCGCGCTGCGCCGGGTGGCCGACTGGCTGCTGCCGCCGATGCGGCCGCCCTTGCGCGAGGACTCGTGCGTGTCCGCCTTGCCGCGGCCGGAGCCGGACTTGTTGCCGCCACCGGTTTCCTTGTTGACGGTGGCCCAGGCGCGACGCTCGGCTTCCTCCTTCGCCACGCCGCGTTCCTCGTAGCCTTTCTCGATGTGCTCCGCCTGGCGCTTCTGCTTGTCCGTATAGGCGGACTTGTCTCCGCGTGGCATCGCGTTTCTCCTCACTGGCCATCACGACCGGAAGTGTAGACAGGGCCGCGCGACGCGCTCGACTACGCTTGAAGGCAGGACAGCGGCGGAATCCCTCCGCACTGCCCGACGAGCGAGGAGCACGCAGATGAAACCCGACTCCGGACGCGGCGACGCCCGACGCGACGACGCCCGACGTGACGATATCCGCCACGACAGCGCCCAGCCTGGCCGCGCCGCCGACAAGCCGCGCGGCGGCGCCGTGGAGCGCGAGATGAAACAGCTCGTCATGGACCTCGACGAGCGCTACCGGCGCAACCACGACGACACGCCTGCCGAGCGCCAGCAGAAGCGCGGCCCGCTGGGCGGCCCCGGCAACTTCGGCGGCGGCGACCTGGATGACAGCGCGGGCGGCAAGCGGTAGTACAAGCGGTAGCAAATGGAAGGCAGCGCCCCGGGCCGGTGCGGCTGGCCCGGGGATCGCCCTGCCCTGCTCTGCCCTGACAGATCGTGCCGCGGGCAATCCCACGGCGGCTGCAGGATGACGAACCGGCACGCAGTGCGCGCATGTTTCACGCGCTCGCGCCATGACGAAGATCGGCAACACCGCGCTCGCGTCCGCCGCACGCGGCTGTGCGATGACCTCCCCTTCTCAGAGGCCGCGGTGCTCCGCCCGCGACGCACCGCTGCGCGCGAAATGGCGTGGCCGGAAATTGAAATCCAGCGTGTTGTCCCAGTGGCCGAGCTTCGCCGCCGCCTCGTAGGTGCCCTGCAGGAAGGCGAGCACCGTGTCGTCGGGACGGTCGGAGTGACGCACGGCATCGTAGGGCAGCACGAACTCGTGCAGCTCTTCGCTGTAGAAGGCGCCCTCCGGCAGTTCCGCGCCGGTGCGGAAGCCCGGCGGTTCCGGATACGCATAGCTGTAGAAAAGCGGATACGGCAGCGGCCCGCCGCCCGGCCAGAAGCCCGCGCTCGACACCTCGTGCGAATACGCCTCGCGCACCACCCAGTCCGGCAGGTTGGGGATGCCGCCGGGATGGCTGGGCGCGGGGCGCCCCGAGAAACGCGTCACCGCGAGGTCGAAGCTGCCCCAGAAGAAATGCACCGGGCTGTTCTTGCCGATGAAGCGCGCGCGGAAGGTTTGCAGCAGGCGGTCGGCCTGCGCCAGCACCTGGAAGAAGCGGCGCGCGAAGAGCGGGTCGTAGCTCTTGTGCAGCATGTCGTTGGCGAAGGGGATGGGATGCTCCACCTCGTTGGGATGGGTGTTGATGTGGATGTAGATGTCCAGCGTCTCCAGCTCGCGCATCAACATGCGGTAGAACTCGGAGACGGTCTCCTCGCGCAGCGGCAGCGCACGGCGCTCGCCGGTGCTGACGCGGATCAGCAGCTCGTGGGCAAGGAAATCGAACTCGATCTCGAAGGTGCGCGTACCGTAGGGAATGGGCGAGGTGGTGAGACCCGCGGCCGTGACGTAGAGCGGCGCATGCCAGGAATGGTTGATCCAGGGCGAGAGCGTGAGGCGGATCTTGCCGACGATCTGCGTCCACAGCTGCAGCGTCTCGCAGGTGTCGCGCCATTCCGACAGCGGCAGCGCCGGCCATTGTTCCTCGCGGAGTGCCATCGTTCACCTCCCGACAGGGCAACGTCATCCATTGCAATCGGGACAGTGTAGGCGGCTCCGCACAAGGCGCTAGCGCAGCAGCTGGTTGACCTGGATGAGACGGTTGAGCTGCACGAGGTTCTGGCCGTACTCGCCGATGAGCTCGTGCAGCAGTTCGCGGTCCGTACGCGAGAGCGCATCGCCGTGGCGGCGCAGGATGCCGAGCGCGCCGTCGATGGCCGCCCCCGCGGTCTCCACGAAATGATCGAAGTCCTGTGCGGATTGCGGCGGCTGCTGCATCAGCTGCGCGCGCGCGATGCAGTTCTCCGCCAGGCGGGCGAGGTCGTGCATGGTGTCGCGGTCACCCGTGCCCCATTCGCGCGGCTTGGCGTCGATGGCGCAAAGCGAGCCCAGCGTCTCGCCCTGCACGGTGGCGATCGGCACGCCGGTATAGGCGACGACGCCGATGTCGCGGATGGCGGCATTGTGCTTCAGCACGGGATGCAGGCGCGCGTCGTTGACGGTGACGGGCTCGCGGCCGCACACCACCCACTGGCAGAAGGAGTGCGTGAGCGGCGTCTGGCCGGCGGTGGCCCAGGGCTCGGGCAGGCCGGTCTGGCTCTTGAAGAACTGGCGGTCCTTGTCGACCAGGCTGATGAGGGCGGTGGGCGCGCCGAGCAGGCGCGTGACGAGGTGCGTGACGCGGTCGAAGGCTTCCTCGGGCGTCGAATCGAGCAGGCCGGAAGCGCGCAGCGCGGCCATCCGTGCGGGATTGGCCATGACTTCCGCCGGTGCGGTGAGCACCGGTGCGGCGGGAGCGAGGTGACGCCGGATGGCGGCGACCACCGCCGCCGCGTCGACACCCTCCAGGGTTTCCCCGGCGCCGGCCGCCTGGAACTGCGCCGCGGCCGTGACCGCGGAGCTGCCGAAGACGAGCACCGGCGTCGCCGCCGTGTCGACGGAAGCACGCAGGCGCTTGAGCGTGATCAGGGCGCCGCCGCCGGCCAGCCCGGCGTCCAGCAGCACCACCGGGGGCCGCTCGCGCCGCGCATGCACCAGGGCCGCGGTGGCGTCGCCGGCGACCTCGACGTGCCAGCCCTGCTGCTGCAGCTCCGGCAGCAGCGCCGTACGTGCCTCGTGCGCGCTCGTCGCCAGCAGGATGTTGATGCGTTCGCTCATTGCCACTCCTTCCCCGGCCGCTCCGGACGACAGGGCCCCTGCCCCGCTGTGTTCAGGGTAGGCCAGCCGCCCCTTCCCGGAAAAGCCCGGCCTCCGGTGAATTGCGCCGGCCTTGGCATTTTCTTGCGCCGCCCGGGCGGCTTCGCACACCTGCGAGGCGTCGACCTCGCGGATGCGGCCAGCACGACAGCGTGCGGGACCACGGGCCGGCGCTGGCGCAATGGCGGTGGCCGCCTAGACTGGCAGGGACGCGGCAGATGCCGCATCCGTAGCGAACCGGAGACAGGGAGCTGCCCATGAGCAAGAAGCATCTGCTGTGCGTGCTGGTGCTCGCTGCCGCGAGCGGCAGCGCCGCCGTGCCGGCACAGGAGCGCGATTCCATGACGGAGCGCGCGCTGGGGCCGGCCGAGGTGAAGGATGTCGCGCAGGGCACTGGTGTCCTGAAGCAGATCGAGGCCGATGGCCGCCACGTGATCATGGCGCACGAGCCGATTCCCGAGATGGTGTGGCCGCGCAACGGCGGCCGGCGCATGGCGGTGGCGGACAAGGCGCTGCTGCAGGACATCCGCCCCGGCCAGGCGGTGCGCTTCACCATCGACCATACCGGCCTGATCCGCGCCATCGAACCGCTGCAGGCCGACAAGGGCCCGCCGGCTTCCGCAACGCAGGGCACGACACCGGCACCGCGCCGCAACTAGGACCTCGCAACATCCTTGCCCCACTGCGGACAGCCGCGCAGGGATATCGCGCTGCCGCTTACTCCGTGACCGGCTCCACCGGCCACGGTGCCGTCTTGGTGCCTTCGATGAAGCCGTAGGTGGCAAGGCCGAAGGCCACGGCGGGATCGAGTTCGTCGCGGCTGTTGTGGATGAGCAGCGCGACGGCGCAGGCCGCGGCCTTGCCCGCCTCGACATTGGAGAGGCCGTGCGCGTCCTTTACCGGCGCGAAGGCGCGCTCGACGCGCGGCTGCGTGTAGGCGAAGCCGAGCCGCGGCGTGTGCCGGTCGGCCTTGTGCTTCAGTGCGGCACGCACGCGCGCATCCTCGAGCTTCACGCCGAGCCTGGCCAGCACCTCGTGCGCGAGGTGCATGAGCTCGGGCCCCTTCGTGTTGGCTTCGTCGGAGAGCACGGCCTGGCCCGGCTCGAGCTGCATGGCGGCATAGCCGAAGGAGCGGAAGTAATAGGTGCCGGCCATGCGCGCCATGGCGGCGATGGCGGATTCGGTCTGCAGCCGGCCCTCGGGCGCAAGCGCGGTGAACACGGCGCGCGCGAAAGCCTGGGCCACGGCAGCGCGCTTGGCGGCGTTATCGGTCATGACAGAAATCTCCTCTCCGGCGCGGACAGACCAGGGCCGCTGCGCCAGCCAATGCAGTGGCGCACATCTTAGAGCCTGTTCAAGGTCTTTTCATGGGGTGTCACGGCGCGCTTTCCGGGAATGACCCGACTGCGTTCGCAAGGCCTTGCTCTGCGGACGCTCCAGGACCAGATCCGTCACGGCAAGGCCGCGCGCGGCCCTCACGACTGCGGGCCACGCCCCGCTTCCTGGCCGAGCAGGGCAGCCACCTGTGCAAGCAGCTGCTCGCGGCGATAGGGCTTGGCGAGAAAGCGCTCGTTGCCGCCGTGTTCGCCGGCCAGCAGATTGGTCACATCGGCATTGCCGGAGGCATAGAGCACCGGCAATGCCGGAAAGCGCTGGCGCGCGGCATGCGCCAGCAGGGGACCGGACAGCGCACCCGGCATGACGACGTCGGTGAACAGCAGGTCGGGGGCACCCTCCCGGTCAAGCAGCTCCAGGGCCACCTCGCCGTTGGGAGCCACCTGCGTACGGTAGCCGGCCTGCTCGAGATACTGCACGGCCAGACGGCGGATGCCTTCGTCGTCTTCCACGACGAGGATGCGCTGGCCGGCTGTGCCGGCGCTGCCCACGGCGCCGTCACCGGCCTGGCCCGCCGCCTGATGCAGACTGCGCGGCAGATAGAGCCGGAACGTCGTGCCCCTGCCGAGCTCGGAGGCGACGGCGATATGGCCGCCGGACTGCTTGACGAAGCCGAACACGCTGCTCAGGCCGAGGCCGCTGCCGTGGCCGATGGACTTGGTCGAGAAGAACGGCTCGAAGATGCGGTCCAGGTATTCGGGGGCGATGCCGGTCCCGGTATCCGACACCGCCACCATCACGTAGTCGCCCGGAACCACGTCCTCGTGCGTGCGGGCATAGGCCTCATCCAGCGTCGTGTTGGCGAGGGTGAGAGTCAGCGTGCCGCTGCCCGCCATGGCGTCGCGCGCATTGATCACGAGATTGAGCAGCGCGCTTTCGAGCTGGCCGCGGTCGACATAGGCCGCCCACAGCGGCGCCTCGACGTGGAGCTCCAGCTGGTGCCGCTGCGTGAGCGAGGCCTCGAGAATGGGCAGTAGTTCGCGCACCAGGGCATCCACTGCGACGGCTTCGGGCGTGAGCGACTGCCGGCGCGCGAAGGCCAGCAGACTGCGCACGAGGCTGGCGCCACGGCCTGCGGCCTGCACGATCATCCGTGCCAGCGGCGCGAGTTCGGCATCGTCATCCAGCGCCTCGGCCAGCATGTCGGCATTGCCGAGCACCACCGTGAGCAGGTTGTTGAAGTCGTGCGCGATGCCCCCGGTGAGGAGGCCCACGCCTTCCATGCGCAGCGCATGTTGCAGCTGACGGGCCATCTCCTTGCTCTCGGTGATGTCGCGCTCCACCGAGACGAAGTGGGTATAGCGGCCGCGAGCGTCGGCGATGGGGGCGATGTCGATTTCCAGCCAGAACGGCTGGTGCGACTTCTTGTAGTTGATGACCTGCGCCCGTACCGGCTGGTAACGCTCGAGCGCCTCGCGGATCCGGTCGAGTTCGTGGCGTTGCGTCTCCGGTCCCTGCATGAAGCGCGGGCTGCGCCCGAGCACCTCGTCTTTCCGGTAGCCGGTGATGCGCTCGAAAGCCTCGTTGACGAAGATCGTGCGCGGGCCGGGCTCGTCGAGCGGTTCGGCCTCGGTGATCATGATGATGTCGCTGAGCCGCGACACGGCCGTGCGCAGCAGGCGCAGCTCCATTTCCTCCTCACGCTGGCGGGTGATGTCGAGGAAGTAGACGGTCAGGCCCTCCTTCGACGGATAGAGGCGGATATCCAGCCACAGCTTCTGGATCGTGTACCACTCCTGCACGTGGAGGAGGCGCTGCGTTTCCAGGGCATGCCGGCAATGCCGCACGAACGGATTGCTGCCGTCCTTCTCGAGCACGCTCTGGATAGAACGGCCCAGCAGCTCGTTGCGCGGATGGCCGAGCATGGCAGCGGCCTTGGCGTTCACATAGGTGAAGCGGTAGTTGGCGTCCAGTGCGAAAAGGGCGTCGGTGATGCTCTCCAGCGTGTTCTGCATGCGCTCGGCCAGCGCCTGCGCCTGCGCGCGTAGTGCGTGGATGTGATCGATGTCCTGCGCGGAGCCCAGCCAGCGCAGGATGTTGCCCTGTGCGTCGCGCTCGGGGACGGCGCGCACGAGATGCCAGATATAGCGCCCGTCGACCGCCTGGAAACGGACCTCGTTCTCGTAGGCTTCGCCGGTTTCGATCGAATGCTGCCAACGCGCGACCGTCCGCTCGCGATCGTCCGGATGCAGGAGGGTGGTCCAGTCGGCGAGGATGTCCTCGCGCAGCCGGCCGGTTACCGGCAGGAAACGGCGACTGACGGCCTCGAGCTGGCCGCCGGGACTCGCGGTCCAGATGTGCAGGGGCAGGCTTTCGGTCAGGACGTCGATATCGGTCTGGCGCTGGTGGAGCGCTTCTGCTGCCGCCAGTTGGCGACGGCAGCGCCGGAAGTAGTGGCGGCCGACGGCATGCACCGCCAGCAGCGCGAGCGAGACGCCCAGGCAGTGCAGCAGCGGATGGCCGGAAGGCTGGTCCGGTGGCGCGGACCAGAAGCAGCCGAACCAGAGCGCGAGCAGGGCCAGCAGGGTGATGCGGAATATGAACGGCCGGCTGTCCTGGAAATGGGCGAGC
>JAJNDL010000035.1 GCA_021156385.1 Moraxellaceae bacterium
GAGCATCAAGCCCTCCCCCACGCTGGCCGTCACCAACAAGGCCGCCGAGCTGAAAGCCGCGGGCAAGGACATCATCGGCCTCGGCGCCGGCGAGCCCGATTTCGATACGCCCGAACACATCAAGCAGGCCGCGATCAAAGCCATTGAATCCGGCTTCACCAAGTACACCGCCGTGGACGGCACCGCCGGCCTCAAGAAGGCCATCATCGCCAAGTTCAAGCGCGACCAGGGCCTGGACTACGCGCCCAACCAGATCCTGGTCTCCTGCGGCGGCAAGCAGAGCTTCTTCAACCTGGCGCTCGCGCTGCTCAACAAGGGCGACGAGGTCATCATTCCCGCGCCCTACTGGGTCTCCTATCCGGACATGACGCTGATCGCCGACGGCGTGCCCGTCTGCATCGAGTGCCCGCAGTCGCAGGGCTACAAGATCACCGCCGCGCAGCTGGAAGCGGCCATCACGCCGAAGACCCGCCTGCTGGTGCTGAACAGCCCGTCCAATCCGACCGGCATGGTGTACAGCAAGGCCGAGCTGCTCGCCCTCGCCGAGGTGCTGCGCAAGCACCCGCACGTGCTCGTCGCCACCGACGACATGTACGAGCACATCATCTGGACGAAAGAGAAGTTCGAGAACATCGTCACCGTGGCGCCGGATCTCTACGACCGCACCATCGTGCTGAACGGCGTCTCCAAGGCCTATGCCATGACCGGCTGGCGCATCGGCTACGCCGCCGGCCCGGTAAAGCTCATCAACGCGATGAAGAACGTGCAGAGCCAGTCCACCTCCAACCCCACCTCCATCTCGCAGGTGGCGGCGGAAGCGGCGCTGAACGGCCCGCAGGACGTGCTGGTGCCCATGGTGAAGGCCTTCAAGGAGCGCCACGACTACGTGGTGGAGACGCTGAACAGCATCGAAGGCATCTCCTGTTCGCCGGCCGACGGCGCGTTCTATGCGTTCGCGAACGTGGAAGGCGCGATCAAGAAGCTGGGCCTCAAGAACGACCTCGAGTTCTCCGAAGTGCTGCTCAACACCGTCGGCGTCGCCGTGGTGCCGGGCTCGGCCTTCGGCCTCGACGGCCACATGCGCATCAGCTACGCGACCTCGCCGAAGGTCCTGGAAGACGCGCTGGGCCGCATCCGCAAGGCCATCGAGGGCTGAGCCGGCCGCCTGAAAAACGACCGCACAAGCCGTTGAAAACACGAACAAAGCCGTCGATACGACGGCTTTGTTTTTTCTGCGGAAAAAGCGTGCCGCGAAGCTTGACCGACCCCGAGGCCTTCCCTATCATTCGCGGCCTCTGCCATTCCCCGATAGCTCAGTTGGTAGAGCGCAGGACTGTTAATCCTTAGGTCGCTGGTTCGAGCCCAGCTCGGGGAGCCAAATAAAAAAAGCCCGCACTTGTGCGGGCTTTTTCTTTTCCGGCCGGGCCGGCGTCAGAGGTCTTTCGCGACGCGGAAGCCGGCCGCACTGCTGCGGAAGCCGGCCTTCACCGGCGAGCGGTTGGAAGCGCGCAGCACCGGCGGCAAGTCGGCCCAGGAGCCGCCGCGCAGCACCTGCTGGCCGCAGTCCTCCTTCGTGTCCGGCGCATAGCCGGCATAGCAGCCTGCCACCCATTCCCAGACGTTGCCGTGCATGTCGCGCAGGCCGAAGGCATTGGCGCTGCGGCCGCCTACCGGGCTTGCCGCCTGGTTGCCCCAGCTCGAGCAGCCTTCGCAGACGGCGGCGCGGCCATCGAGCTTCGCGCCGGAAGCATAGTCCGCGGTGCTGCCGGCACGCGCGGCATACTCCCACTCCGCCTCCGTGGGCAGGCGGAAGCGCTGGCCGCTGACTTCGGACAGCCAGCTCGCGAACTGCTGCGCCTCGTCGCGGCTGACGTTGACCACGGGCCGGCGGCCACGGCCCCAGCCGCCGTCGGCCGGCAGCGGGCGGCCGGTCAGCTCGGCATAGGCCGCGTATTGATCGAAAGTGATTTCATCGACAGCGAGTGCGAAGCGGGCCACGCTGACCTCGCGCACCGGCAGCTCGTCGCGCTGGCCGTTGCCACCGGGATCGCCCATGCGGAAGCTCCCGGCCGGCACCTCCACCATGGCCGGCATGGCCTGGCGGATGCGCGCGGCCCGGTATTCCTGCGCAAAACCGGTGGCCGCCTTGTCGAAGGCCGCGCCGGCCGCGGCGAAATTGCCCTGACCGGCCTGTGCCTGCGCCCGCTCCCATTCCGCCGCAGCCGCCCCGGCCGGCTCGCCGAGCGCGGCCCAGCGCTGGCGCTGCTGCGCCGCCGCCTCGCGCCGTGGCAGGAATTTTCCGGCCGCGGTGTCGAGCTCGCGGAACAGCGCGGCAATCGCCAGGTACTGCTGCACGGCTTCCGGAAAGCGGCCCTGCTGCTCGGCTACGCCGGCGGCAGCCCGGAGCTCGGCCGTTTTGCGGGCAAGGGAATCCGGCGTGGCAAGCGCGTCCGCCGCAGCGCGCTGCTGCCAGGCCTTCTGCACGGCCTCCGCCTGCTGCCGCGCCGCCAGCAGCGGGGCCAGTGGCGGCAGCAGCGCCGCATATTGCGAATGCAGCTCGCGCGCCTTCGCCGTCAGGGCCTGCCAGGCGGCAGGCTCGCGCACGTCGGCCTCCGCCACGGCGGCCACCTCGGCTTCGGTGGCGGCGAGCCCGGCCAGGACGAAGGCCGGCTGCGGCAAGCGCCGGCGTATTTCATCCCGGGCCTGCAGCCACTCGTTGCGGGCGAGGAAGAACGCCGCCTTGTCCGCCTCGTCCGTCACCAGCACGGGCGCGGGGGCTGGCGGCGGAAGCGGCGTTGGCACCACCGCAGCGGCCGGCGCGGCCGGCGGCGCGCGCCAGAGCAGCGCCGCGGCAATGCCGAGCGCAAGGAGAACGGCGACAGCGAGAAGCGCTTTCTTCATGGCAGTCCGCTCACAGGCACTGGCAGGACAGGCGGGCGTAATAGACCCAGTCGTCCTGGTAGGGCACGACTTCCTCGAAGGAACGCCCGGCAGTGGTTTCGAGGCTGAGCCCGCGCCAGAAATTGCTGCGCAGTCCGAGGCCGGCCGCGGACAGGCGCTGCTCCGGATTGAGCGAGCGCACATAGCCGTGGTCGGCGAAGGCGAAGACGTCGAGCGGCACGTCGGCCAGCGTGTCGTTGTAGTGCAGCTCGAGGTTGGCGCTGTAGCCGTTGTCGCCGCTCACCGCGCCCGGCAGATAGCCGCGCACCGAGGCCGGACCGCCCACGGTGTAGCCGACGGCACCGCCCAGCGCACGGTCGCGCGTGAACTGCCAGTCGCCCTGCCCCAGCAGCGAAAAGCCGGAATTGCCGAAGCGGTACAGCGAGGAAAGGTCACCACGCCAGACCAGCACATCGTTCTTGCGGTCGAGCAGCTCGTTCTGCGAGCGCACCTGGCTCGCCACCTGCCGCGCGGAGAATTGCCAGCGCGAGCCGAGGAAATTGAACTGCAGGCCGGCATCGAGGTTCAGGTTCCCGTATTCGCTCAGGCCGACGCCGGCAATCTCGGTCTGCGAGAGAGTGTAGCCGGTCGTGGCCACAAAGCTGCCCCAGTATTTCGGCCGCGAAAACACCAGGCGGCTCGCATCGAAATTGATGCGGAAGGATTCGCCGGTGACATCGAGCACCGCGAAGTCGCCTTCCACCACCTCGGTGGCGCTCAGCGAGACACTGCTTCCGACACGCCACAGGCTGCGCCCCAGCGGCAGGTTGTAGGAGCCGCCGAGCACCTGCATGCCCTCGGAAAGCATGGCGTAGGCCACGACGCGGTCGCCCGTCGTCCAGAGCTGGTTGTGCCGGTAGAGCGCGCCCAGTTCGTTGCGGCCCGAGCTTTCATAGTTGTAGTTGTCGACGAAGAGCTGCAGCGACCGCCGCTCCGGCTCCTCCACGCGCACCACGATGTCGGTGAGCCCGAAGGTCTCGCCGGCGCGCAGTTCCGCCATCAGGCGCTGGTCGTTGACGCGGTTGAAGGCAAGGATGTCGCTCTCGAGCTGGCGGGCGTCGATGAGCACGGCGCCGTCGCGCTGCTGCATCCAGCTGCGCACGTATGTCGTGTCGGTCCAGGTGGTGTCCGTCACCACCAGCTTGCCGAGACGGCCCTCGATCAGGCGCACCAAGACCTCGCCGTTCTCGATCTTCTGCTTGGGCAGCACCGCCGTGGCGGTAAAGATGCCCTGGCGGCGGTAGAGCGCATTGATGTCGCCGACCAGCTTCTGCAGGTCGTCGAAGCTGATCTCCCGACCCAGCCAGGGCTGCACCACGTCGCGCAGCTGCGCCTCGGAAAGATGCTCGGACTTCGAGAAGCGCACGCTGCGCAGCAGGAAGCGCGGCCCCGACGCAGGCTCGGCCTGCACCTTCTCCACCGCCTCTTCCGCCTTCGGCGCGCCTTCGATCCGCTCGACCGCCTCGCGGCGCTGCTCGCGCCGCTCGCGATCACGTTCCTGCGTGGCCGGATCCAGGAGCACCGGGTCCAGCTCGGCTGCCTGCGCGCCGCCCCATGCCAGCGCCATTACTGCGCAGGCGATTGCATACCGCTTCTTCATTGCACCGCATTTCCTGCTTTGCCCGGGATATCCGCGAGCGAGATCTTGATGACATAGTCCGCCGGCTTGCCGAGCTGCTCGTCCTGCTGCTCGGCTTCCGAACTGCCCTCGTCGCGGTCCACGCCCCAGCCGACGCCGATGAAGTTCAGCACGCGCTCGAACCAGCGGTAGGCCAGGTTGCGCGGCATGAGGTTCTCTTCGCGCTGCGAGTCGAGCAGCTGGTATTCGGTGCTGAGACGGTAGAACTGCGACATGTCGACGCCCTGCTGCTGGCCCAGGTAGGTAACCGTGAGCGGCAGGTTGTAGCGCGTGACCACGGCATCGGTGACGAGGTCCGTACCGGTGAGCTGCAGCGTGAAGTCGCCGTAGGGCGTGACCATCTGCGCATCGACCGGCAGACCCATCGGGTTGTCGTTGTCCAGGGTCATGGTGACCTGGCCGTTGCTCATGGTCAGCGCATGCGGCACCAGCGCGTACTCGAGCACGAGGTCCTGCGGCACGCTGACGCTGCCGTAGTTGCTCAGGTAGCGCGAGAAGTCGACCGTTTCCGTATTGGTGACGGTGAGCGTGACCTCGTCCGCGAGCGTCGCCGCACCGGTGCCCGGGTAGGCGGTGAAGCCGGTGACGTCGAGGTTGACCCCGGCATTGCCGCTGCCGTCGATATTGAGCGCCATTTCCGGCGCGCGCAGCTCGAGCGGTCCGCTGGTGGTGAGCACGACATTGTCGACGCTCATGCCGTCGCGCGCCGCGAGCATGCCGCGCGGCATGGTCATGTCGGTGGCGGCGAGATAGCCCTCCACCCACAGCCACGGCGTACCGAGCAGCTCCTCGACGCTGAGGTCGCCGAGCGTGTACAGGCGGATGTTGCCGCTGCCGTTGCCGGCCGAGAGCAGCGCCGCGTGCAGGCTGCGGTTGGAAACGAGGTTGAGGTCGCCCTGCGGCGTGACCGCGGACAGCCACGGCAGGTCCATGACCAGCGGATCGCCGACACCGGTGGTGGCGGCAAGATAGGTGCGCGCATTGGCGCCGTCCGCGGTGAGGTGCACGCTGCTGTCGCTGCGGCCACTGATGCTGCCGCCGGCATCCAGCACGATGGCATTGTCGCCGTCGCGATGGCTGGTGATGGCGGAGACGAGCTGGCTGCCCGTGGTCGTCACGCCGATACCGCCGTCCGCGGTCAGCGCACTGGCGCTGCCCATGGTGAAGCTCGCGGCATCCACGCTCACGTCCTGCGCCACTGCCACGCTCTGGCCGGCGGCGAGGTCGACATTGCCGGCCGCCGTGGCCGACAGGTCGCCCTGCACCGTCACGTCGTCCTGCAGCGCGATGGCCCCACCGGCCGCCAGCGTGGCGTCGCCGGTGACGGTCAGCGCCTGCAACTGCTGGTCGCCGGCGGTGGCGACGCCGAGGCTGCCGCCGATGGTCGCGCCGCTGCCCGACTGCATGGTGAACGTGGCTGCATCGATGTCCGTGGTGCCGGCGATGTCGAGCCGTGCGCCGCCCAGCAGCGTCACGTCCGCAGCCTGCACGGACAGCGTGGACTGGCCGGTGAGCGATTCACCCGCGGCCAGCGTGACGTCGTCCGTCGCCGTGATGGTGATCGCGCCGTCGGCCGTGCTGCCGGCGTTGAAGCGGATGGCGGCGCCACTGTCGAGCGCAATGCCGGCGGTCGAGGCCAGCGTCTCGATGTCCTGGTCGCCCGCGGTAGTGATGGCGATGCCGTCGGCGTCGAGCTCGCTGCCGCTGCCCATGGCGAAGCTGCCGGCGGTAACCGTGGCGACACTGCCCGCCGTGACGAGCTGCGCCGCTTCCAGCAGCACGACGCCGGCCGCGGTCACGTCGAGCGTGCCGCCCGCGCCGACCGCGTTGCCGAAGCCGATGCCGGCACCGCTGTCGAGCACCATGCCGTTGGCGGCAGTGAGGATTTCCAGTGCCTGCTGGCCACTCGTGGTGACCTGCAGGCTGTCGCTGTCGAACGCGGCATCCGTCCCCATCGCCACGCTGGCGGCGTCGAGCGTGAAGGCGCCCGAGGTGGTCACGTCCTGCCCCGCCGTCACCGTCACCGCTTCCACGGCATCGATATCGATGAAGTCGGAACCGAAGACGTCGTTGTTGAGCGTGATGCCGGTGCCGCTCGCGAGGGTGAGGCCGGCTGCGGAATTCAGCCGCTCGAGCTCCTGTTCCATGACGGTGGTGATGGTGATGCCGCTGGCGTCGAGCAGGCTGCCGCTGCCCATGTCGACATTGCCGGCCGAGATCGTCGCGCTGCCGCCGACCGTCACCGTCTGCACGGTGTGGATGTCGAGCGTGCCGGTCGTGTCCAGCACGGCGTTGCCGCCGATGCCGACGTCGTTGTGCAGCATGATGCCGGCACCGGCGTCGAGGCTGGCATCGCCCGTGGCCTGCACCAGCTCCAGCCACTGGTCGCCGCCGGTGCCGATGGCGAGGTCCGTGGTCCAGAGCTGCGCGTTCGCGCCCATGACGAAGCGGTCGGCGTCGACGGTGGTATTGCCCGTAGTGATGAAGTCCTGCGCTGCCGCCAGCTCCACGGCACCGGCGAACGCGGTAAGGCCGCTGTTGCCGCCGACGCTGACGTCGTTGTTGAGGTCGATGCCGCTGCTGTTGCTGGTGAGCGTCAGGTCCGCGGCGGCATTGATCAGCTCCAGGGTCTGGCCCTGCTCCGTGGTGACGGCCACGTTGTTGCCGTCCAGCAGGCTGGCGGCCGCCATGGTCACGCTGTCGGCGTCCACGGCGATGTCGCTGCCGGCGACGATCGTCTGGCTGGCGGCGACGATGACGGCGCCGGCACTGGCCAGCGTGAGGCTGCCGAGCACATCCACGTCGTTGTGGAAGGCGATGTCGCTGCCGGCGTCCAGCACGAGGTTGCCGGTGACGGTGACGAGGTCGAGCTGCTGGCTGGTGCCGGTGTCGATGTCGAGGTCGGCCGCCAGGAGCTGCGCTTCCGCGCCCATGACGACGGCGTCGGCGTCGATGCCGGTGTTGCCCGCGGTCGCGAACGTCTTGCCCGCCACCAGTTCCACCGTACCGGAAAGCGCGCCGAGCTGGCTGCTGCCGGCAACGTCGACGTCGTTGTTGAGGGTGATGCCGGCACCGGTGCTGGTGAGCACGAGATCGCCCGTGGCGTTCACCAGCTCGAGCTGCTGGGCGCCGCTCGTGGTGAGGGCGAGGTTGGTCGTCGCGAGTTCCGCGGCACTGCCCATGACCATGCTGCCGGCATCGACGGTGGTGTTGCCCGCGGTCGCCAGGACCTGGCCGGCGACGAGGGTCACCGTGCCGTCGAGTGCCGCAAGCTGGCTGTTGCCGGCGACGGTGGCGTCGTCGTTCAGGGTGAGGTCGCCGCCGCTGCTGGCGAGCGTGAGGTCGCCGCCGCTGGTGACGAGTTCGAGCGCCTGGTCTCCGGCCGTGGCGATGGCGATGGTGCTGCCGTCCAGCGCACTGCCGGTGCCCATGGCCACGCTGTCGGCGGTCACCGCCACGTCGCCCGCCTGCAGCGTCCGGCCGGCCGCGAGGCTCAGCGCCACCGCATCGGTGACGGTGAGGTTGCCAAGGGCCTGCACGTCGTTGGCGAGCGCGATGTCGCCACCGGCCGCGAGCGTGACATTGGCCGTGGTCGTGACCAGGCCGAGCTGCTGGCCGTCGCTGGTGGTGATGGCGAGATTCGCCGCCAGCAGCGTCGAGTCCGCA
>JAJNDL010000433.1 GCA_021156385.1 Moraxellaceae bacterium
GGATTCTTGCCGAGGATGTTCACCAGCACGTTGAGTCGGCCGCGGTGGGCCATGCCGATGACGACTTCCTTCACGCCGTAGGAGCCGGCACGCTGGATGCATTCATCGATCAGCGGAATCAGTGCCTCGCCGCCTTCCAGGCCGAAGCGCTTGGCCCCTGCATACTTGGTGCCCAGGAACTTTTCCAGTCCCTCGGAAGCCGTCATGCGCTCGAGGATGTGCTTCTTGGTATCGGCAGAGAAATTGGGATTGCCGCGAACACTCTCGAGGCGCTGCTGGATCCAGCGCTTCTCGGCGGTGTTGACGATATGCATGTACTCGGCACCGATGGAACCGCAGTAGATGGCCTCCATGGCCTGCACCATTTCTCCCAGCGTGCATTCTTCCTTGCCGATGGCGAGGTTTCCGGTATTGAAGACCGTGTCGAGGTCGGCCGGCGTCAGGCCATGGGTGGCGAGGTCGAGGTCGGGCACCGTGGCGCGCTGCATGAGCCCAAGCGGGTCGAGCCGGGCTTTCTGGTGGCCGCGGTTGCGGTAACCGGCAATCAGCTGCAGCACCGCTACCTGTCGACGCTCGTGCTCGGTGCTTACACGACTGGTCGGCAGTGCCTGGGCGCGGGTGGTGTTCTTGGCGAGGAGAAGGAACTGTTCACGAACCCCCTTGTGCGGGGTGTCCTGGGCTACGCCGTTGACGCGGGGAAGTTTTTCGAAATAGCTGCGCCAGTCTTCCGGCACCGCCTGGGGAGAAACCAGAAATTGCTCGTAAAGCTCTTCGACGTAGGCTGCGTTCTCTGCGGAGAGCTGAGACGTGCTCCACTGGCGCAGCATTTGGCCATCTTGCATGTTGCTGTTCCCGATGAGAGAAGTCCGCCGCATGGTTCTGTGCGGTCGGGTGCTGTTTCGCCTTCTCTTGACCTTGACCCGCGATGCCTGGGTAAGGCATTGCGACCCGCATCCAGCGCAAGTGTAACCGCTGGATGCATAAAACGGCTGCCTTTTGCCGGTGTTATCGGCATAAGGACAGGATGACCCGGGGTCATCTCGGCACGGCTTTGTACCACTGACCCGGCATCGTTGCCGGGCGTGGCCGGTCAACCGACCGGCCCTCTTCCTTGCTACCTCTAGTCTGTCGCTGGAAGGGCTATCAGGCGCCTTGGCTCAGCAGCATGTTGCGGATATGCCCGATGGCTTTGGTGGGATTCAGGCCCTTGGGGCAGACGCTGACGCAGTTCATGATGCCGCGGCAGCGGAAGATGCTGAACGGATCGGCCAGCTTCTCGAGACGCTCGGCCGTGGCAGTGTCACGGCTGTCGCCCAGGAAGCGGTAAGCCCAGATCAGGGCCGACGGGCCCAGGAACTTGTCCGGGTTCCACCAGAAGCTCGGGCAGGAGGTCGAGCAGCAGGCACAGAGGATGCACTCGTAGAGGCCGTCCAGCTTCTCGCGCTCTTCCGGCGACTGCAGGCGCTCCTCGGCCGGGGCCGGAGTATCGTTGATCAGGTAGGGCTGGACCTTCTCGTATTGCTGGTAGAACAGCCCCATGTCCACGACCAGGTCACGGATGACAGGCAGGCCCGGCAGCGGCTTGATGACGATCTTCTTCGGCAGGGTCTTCATGTTGATGAGACAAGCCAGACCGTTCTTGCCGTTGATGTTCATGCCGTCGGAGCCGCAGATGCCTTCGCGGCAGGAGCGGCGGAAGCTCAGGGACTCATCGAGCTGCTTCAGCTGGATCAGGGCGTCCAGCAGCATGCGACTGCCTTCGATGTCCAGCTCGTAGCTCTGCATGTAGGGCGCTGCGTCCTTGTCAGGATCGTAGCGGTAGACTTCAAAAATGCGGATGTCGCTCATGGATGCCTCGCGAATCTGTTCAGTGGCCGCTTAGAAGGTACGGGGCTTGGGCGGAACGGATTCCACCGTCAGCGGCTTCAGCTTGACCGGCTTGTAGTCCAGGCGGTTGCCGTCGCGGTACCACAGGGTGTGCTTCATCCACTCCTTGTCGTTACGGCCCAGCGGACACTCTGCGTCCGTCACCGGACGCTCGTAGTCGACCACGGTATGGGCACCACGGCACTCCTTGCGGGCAGCGGCGGACACGATGGTGGCCTTGGCGGCTTCGATCAGGTTCTCCAGCTCCAGCGCCTCGATGCGGCCGGTGTTGAAGACCTTGGACTTGTCCTTGAGGTGGATGCCGGCGATGCGCTTCTCGATCTCCATGATCTTGGTCACGCCTTCTGCGGCGCATGTCGTTGGCCACGTCCTGGGCGTATTCACCGGAGGTGGAATTATCCAGGCGTGCAATGCGGGCCAGGGTCTGGTCCAGCGCATCCATCGGCAGAGGCTTGTGTGCCGCGGGTTCGCGGTTGACGTGCTCGATGATGTGCTCGCCGGCGGCTTTGCCGAAGACGATGAGATCGAGCAGGGAGTTGGTGCCCAGGCGGTTAGCTCCATGCACGGATACGCAGGAACACTCACCGATGGCATAGAAGCCGTTGACCACGTCGTTGGGATTGCCGTTCTTCGGCGCCACCACCTGCCCGTGGATGTTGGTCGGAATGCCACCCATTTGATAATGGATGGTCGGCACTACAGGGATGGGCTCCTTGGTGCAGTCGACGTTGGCGAAGTTCTTGCCGATTTCGTACACGGAGGGCAGGCGCTTCATGATGGTGTCGACGCCGAGGTGCGTCAGGTCCAGCACCACGTAGTCGCCGTTGGGGCCGCAGCCGCGGCCTTCCTTGATTTCCTGGTCCATGGAGCGGGACACGAAGTCGCGCGGCGCCAAGTCCTTCAGGTTGGGCGCGTAGCGCTCCATGAAGCGCTCGCCGTTCTTGTTGCGCAACAGACCGCCTTCACCACGGCAGCCTTCGGTCAGCAGCACGCCGGCACCGGCCACGCCGGTCGGGTGGAACTGCCAGAACTCCATGTCCTCCAAGGGAATGCCGGCGCGGGCCGCCATGCCGAGGCCGTCGCCGGTGTTGATGAAGGCATTGGTGGAGGCCTGGTAGATGCGGCCGGCACCGCCGGTGGCGAACAGCGTGCACTTGGCCTGGAAGGCGGCAACGTCGCCGGTGGCCAGGTCGATTGCCGTCACACCCAGCACGTCGCCGTCCTGGTCGCGGATGATGTCCAGCGCGATCCATTCCACAAAGAACTGGGTCTTGGCCTTCAGATTGTTCTGATAAAGGGTATGCAGCAGCGC
>JAJNDL010000036.1 GCA_021156385.1 Moraxellaceae bacterium
CGTGCACGCGACGGCGGTGCCGGAGCTGCGCATCTGCGGCAACCGCTTCCTGCAGAACCGGCTCAATGCCGTGCACCTGGACATCGGCAGCGGTGGCATCGTCGCCGACAACCACATCACCGGGACGCAGGGCCCTTATGCGCTGTACTTCAACAAGAACGCCACCAACATCTGGGTGCTGCGCAACGACATCTCGGAGAACAAGCGCAGCGGCATGTCGGTCAACGACAGCGCCGACATCGTCATCGCCGGCAACAGGATCCGCCAGAACTTCGATGCCATCTTCCTGCAGGCCTCGGAGCGCGTCCTGCTCGCCGACAACGAGATCCTCGACCACCAGCGCCATGGCGTGAGCCTGCGCGATGCCGGGCCGATCCGCTTCCAGAACGACCGCATCGGCCCCAACCGCGGCGTCGGCATCATGGCCAAGAAGGCCAAGATCCCGGATGCGCTGGCCGGCACGGCCGCGAAGTTCATCCCCGAGGTGCAGCTGGCCAAGGACGCGGCGGCATCCGCCAAGGCGGTGCAGGCGAAGAAGAAGCCCGCTGGTGGCGGCTTCGTGCCCTTCGACATGCCCGAGGAGGAAGTCGTGGTGGTGAAGTCCTCGCTGGGCGTGGAGCCGATCAAGCGCGATCCGGCCGACAACCGTGTCGAGATCCACGGCGTGCTGCTGCAGGGCAACCACAGCAGCGCGATGGAAGTGGAAGCGCCCTACAACATCGTCTTCGATCAGGCCGAGGTGATGTATCCGGACGTGCGCCGCCGGCCGGTTTTCCGGGGCGTGCTCAACGATTTCGAATCCGACATCCTCTTCCGCCTGCCGCGGAAGAAAACGCTGGAGTTCGCCCCCCTGGCACCTGCGAAGGCGAAGACCAAGGCGAAGCCGGCAGTGGCAGCACCGAAGGCGGCCGGCAAGGCGCGGGCCGTGCCGGTCGCACTGCCGTCGCCGTCGCGTGAAGCTGTGGCGCCACGGCATGCCGTGCCGCGGGTGGCGCCGGCCGAGCCGGATTCCGCGCCAGTGCGGGCGCTGCCATCCGCAGGACTATCGAAGCAGGAAGCCCAGCCGTCGCCGCAGCCACAGTCGCAACCCGGGACCGAGGCGATCTCGTCGCCGCAGGCAGGAGCCCTGCCGCAACAGGAAGGAGAGCCGCCGGCGCAGCCAGCGCCCGCGATCTGAGCCTGGGCATGTGTGGAGGTGTCGTGCGGAATGGCGCGCGGAATGTCATGGCGCATTCCGTAGGGCACACCGGAGCCTGAAGGCCTGGCAATGAGTTCCTTCCAGGCCTGTTGTCGCGGGAAATGGGAAAAACGGGTCGTCTGTGCTTCTCGATTGCGATGCGGCAGCGGCTTTTGCCGGGCTCTCTCAGGCAGGGGCGCCGGGCCAGGCCGGTCTGACGGCGCAGCCGTCGGGCTCCGGGCGCAACGCCCATTTCAGGATGCATTTCCTCTGCCGCCTGAATCCGGTTGTCGCAGTCGTGGTCTCATGTTGCCGGCCACAAATGCCACCCAATAAAAACCACGCCGAAGGGCGTGGTTTTTTATTGCGGGCTGTCTCACTGCACGGCTTTCACCACGCTTTCCACTTTCTCCACCTTCTCGGTCTTCTCCGTCACCTCCAGGACAGGCACGCGGCCGTAGCTGTCCTTGAAGCGGACGATGTCGTCTTCACCGAGATAGGTGCCGGACTGCACCTCGATCACCTCCAGCGGAATCTTGCCGGGATTGGCGAGGCGGTGCGTGGAGCCCAGCGGAATGTAGGTGGACTGGTTCTCGGTGAGCAGGAAGGTCTTGTCGTCGCAGGTGACCTCGGCCGTGCCGCGCACCACGATCCAGTGCTCGGCGCGGTGGTGGTGCATCTGCAGCGAGAGCGTGGCGCCCGGATTGACCACGATATGCTTGACCTGGAAACGCGAGCCGCTGTCCAGCGAGTCGTAGGTGCCCCAGGGACGGTGCACCAGGCGGTGGTCGGTGGCCTCGCCACGCTTGTGCTCCTTGAGCAGGTTCACCATGTCCTTGACGCGCTGGGCGTGGTGGCGGCTGGTGATGAGCACGGCATCGCGCGTTTCCACCGCCACGATGTCCTGCACGCCGACCAGCGCGACGGCGCGCGACTGCGACTGCACCAGGCAGTCGGTGCTGTCGAGCACGATGGCGTCGCCCTGCACGACATTGCCCTTGTCGTCCTGCGGCAGCACCTCCCATACGGCCTGCCAGGAGCCGACGTCGGTCCAGTCGGCGGCCAGCGGGATCACGGCGGCGCGGTCGGTCTTCTCCATCACGGCGTAGTCGATGGAGTCCTCCGGCGTTTCCTGGAAGGAGGCGGCATCGGTGAGGAAGGCTTCGCCGTCCCACTGGCCGAGGCGCACGGATTTCTCCACTGCCGCAAAGATGTCGGGGCGGAATTTCTGCAGCTCCTCGAGATAGCGGCTGGCGCGGAACATGAACATGCCGCTGTTCCAGAGGTAGCCCGGCGTTTTCAGGTATTCCTTGGCGGTGTCCGAGTTGGGCTTCTCGATGAAGCGCTCGATGGCATAGCCGCCGGAGGTGGTGTCCACCGGCGCGCCGCACTTGATGTAGCCGTAACCGGTTTCGGCGCGCTCGGGCTTGATGCCGAAGGTCACCAGGAAGCCGGCCTCGGCCAGGGCGGCGCCGTTTTCCACGGCTTCGGCCAGGGCCTCGGTCTTGCCGATGAAATGGTCCGAGGGCAGGACGAGCAGGATGGGATCACCCTGGTCGCCGCGCATGGTGAAGGCGGCAAGCGCGATCGCCGGCGCGGTGTTGCGCCCCTCCAGCTCCAGCACCAGCTCGAAGTCGCGCAGGCCGATCTCGTCGAGCTGGTGCTTGATCAGGAAGCGGTGCCAGAAGTTGGCGACCAGCATGGGTTTCTCGTCGGTGATGTGGCCCAGCCGGCTGAGGGTGGCCTGCAACAGCGAGCGATCACCGAGCAGCGAGATGAACTGCTTGGGGTAGGTGGAACGGGAGGCCGGCCACAAGCGCGAGCCACTACCGCCACAGATGACTACAGGCCTTACTCTTGACTGCATTTGGCAACTCCTTGCTGATGTTCTCGTAAACATCCGTGAGGTTCCCGCCCAGGCGGCGGCCCGAGAAGGGCTGATAGGCTGCCTTCAGTTTCATCAGCTTCTCGTCGTCGGGACAGGCCCGCGCCAGGATGGCGACCCAGATCATGGCGCGGCCATCCGGATTCGCCTCGATGACCTGCCTGGCGCCGGCGCGTTGCGCGAAGAAGGTCGGGTCGCGCACACCCTCGGCGACGCGGTTGATCAGGCGGCAGATGGCGCAGTCGCGCTCGGCATACAGGTCGACGCCATTGACGCGGCCGATCTCGGCCAGCATCACCAGCGGCTGCAGGGCGTAGATGTGGTAGTTGAGGGCGCGCGAGCGGCGTGCCATCTCGCGCGGCAGCACGCCGTCCTTGTCGATGGCGGCGACGCTGGTGCGGTAGGCGTCTAGCGCCCAGTCCAGCAGCTCGCGGTCCTGCGTCGCGATGGCGGCCGCGCCGACGGCGGCACCGGCCCAGTAGTAGTGGTTGTTGAGCTTCTCCTGCGGGATGTCGTTGTGCTCGTCGATGACGGTGTTGGCGACGCGCACCATCCAGTCGCGCACCGACTGCATCTTCCTGGTGTCGAGGCCGGGCGCGTCCTGGATCTTCAGGAAGCTGAAGGCCGTGGCAGCCAGCGTCCACTTGCGTACCGCCTTGCCGGTCATGTTGGCCTCGCCCATGAGGGCATCGGCCTTCGCCCAGGCCTGCATCCAGTCCAGCGCGCACTGCGCGGCGGCGGCCTGGCCGTGCACATAGCGGTCGGAGAGTTTCGTCAGGCCGGCCTCGAACTCCTCCATGGGGCGGGTGAGGTTCTTGTAGCGCGCCTCGGCGTCCTCGTTGATGACGTCGCGCGCCTTGCCCGAGCCTTCGTACTTGCTCGGGAAGTCCAGCGGGCCGGTGAAGGGCGCGGGCGGGGCCGGGCAGTTCATGCGGCGATCATCCAGCGATTTCACCTTGAGGCCTGCGAAGGGACTGGCGAGCAGCAGGGGCCGCGTTTTCTCCGCCAGCGCCTCGGGCGAGGGCCCGGCGGTGGCGCTGCAGGCGGTTGCCAGCAGCGCCGACAGCGACAGTGCCTGCATGGCCTTTCTAGATGGCATGGCGTTCACAGACCTGGACCTCCACATCGATCTTCTTGTCGGTGGGCTGGGGCAGGCGCAGGCCGACGCTGAACAGCGTGTCGTCCGCGAACTGGCCGTTGTCCGGCAGCTCGAACCAGAACGTGCCGTCGTGTTTCACGTAGGGGTGGCGCTCCACCTTGAGCTTCTCGTGATGGCCGCTCATGTAGGTGACGTTGAGGAAGAAGTTGAAGACGGAAGGGTCGTTGAACTTGAAACGCAGCAGGTGGTTCTTGGCCACCAGCGGTAGCACGTTGCCGCCATGCGCGTTGGCCAGGGGATCGCTCTCGACATCGCTGACCGCGCCCTTGCCGGTGAGCAGGCCTTCCGACTTGCAGCCCCCCGAAAGTTCCGCTGCGATCAGGCGGTAGAAGGAGGGCGAGTCCAGGGTGAACTGGCCGGGCAGCTCCCAGATCAGGACCTTGGGCGGATTCGTCCTGAACATGCCGTCCAGGATGATCTGCTCGAGCGCACCGTTGTAGGCACCGCCGCGGATGGCGCGGTTGTCGATGCCGACCGACATGTACTCCTCCATGAAGCCGGCGAAGTTGTAGTCGAGCTTGCCCTTGCTGAAGGACGTGCCGATCAGCGCCACTTCCTTGGTGCTCACGGTCTCGCCGAAGAGGGCGTCCTCCTCGTTGCCGCCGGTATTGTTCTTCGGCAGCGTGGTGTAGAGCTGCACGTACTGGTTGGGCAGGCTCATGCCGCAGATGCGCGCCGCGACGGTGGAGAGCGTGCCGTATTTCTTGACGATGCCTTTCAGCTCGGTGACATGCTCCTGCTTCTTCAGCTGCTGGTAGACGGGCAGCTTCATGATGGTGTCGGCGACCAGGCGCGCGCTCTTCTGCGAGCCGTAGGTCGACCAGTGGTGGTCGCGGCGCTGGAAGAACAGGCCCGTCTTGTCGGGAATGAGCTTCCCGAAGTCGGGCACGACATAGCCGAGGCTGCGCAGCTGCGCGTTGGCGGCCAGGTAGGACTGCAGCGCGCGCTGCTTGTTGTAGCCCGGGTAGCTGATCTTGTCCGGGTGCATCAGCGCGCGCGGCGGCGTGTACACGATCACCACCGTGGTGCCGTGCTTGTCGAAGATGCGCTTCAGCTTGGCCAGGCCCTCCATGGCCGTGGGCGTGAAGGCGAAGTCCTGGCGCAGGTCGAGATCGGTGGCGAAGATCCAGCTGCCGTCCCCGTTGAACAGGTAGCGCAGCGCCTTGCCGGCCGTGTTGTAGGAGGTTTCGAGCCCCACCTCGGGGCAGAGCTCGAAACAGGTGGTGCCAGGCGCGCAGCGGGCGAAAGCCGGCCCGCTGAGCAGTGCCAGCACCAGGGCGATGAGGGACAGTCCGTGTCTCTTCATGTCGGTGTGTCAGGTTTCCGAGGCGATATAGCTTTCACGTACATAGGCGCGGACTTCGCCCGCGACCTGGGTGACGAAGATGCTGTAGATGCGTTCCGGCGCGAAGGCGACCTGGCCGATGTCGAAGAGGTTCTGGTTGCCCTTGCCGAAGACGCCGAACTCGACGCGCACCGGGTTGATCTCGCGACTGCCGATGCCCTTGGGCGGCGTGTCGTTGACGACGCTGAGCTTGCCGTTGGAGGTCATCAGCTTGACCCCGTCCTGCTGGCTCAGGTTGTAGAAGATCACGAAGGTCTTGCCCTGGTTGCTGGGCTGCGGATCGGACAGCAGCGAGCCCTCGTGCGGGCCGCCGCAGATCAGGGTGTAGAACTTTCCTTCCTCGATGTCGGCCATGATGCTCTTGTTGCCGCAGCTCAGCGAGCGACCGCCGGCCACTACGGTCAGGTAGGGCGAGACTTCGCCAGTCTGCAGGCCGCCCACGTAGCGCTCGCCGAACTTGGCCTTGCCGGAGCTGATGGGGGCGCCGGCGTTGAAGATGCGCACGCCGGCGTTGCCCGGCGGGATGGCGGCCTTGTAGAGGCCGTTCTTGTCCGCCAGCACGGTGGGCGGCGCCAGCAGGGTGGCGAGGAAGAGTGCGGGTGCCGCAAGGCGTCTTGTATTCATGAACATCTCCTTGTCCATCGGGAAGCCCGGCGCATCACTGGGCGAAGTAGGATTTGCGCGGCGTGTAGTCCATGGCCACGCTGCGTACCGGCATTTCCCAGATCACCAGCCGGGGCGCGGTCTTGCCGGCCTCCAGCTTCTCCAGGAATTTCTCCATGGGCGCGAAGGGGCCCTTGCCTTTTTCGGAGATGTTGTCGATCTCGGTCTGCAGCGAGGAACGCAGCCAGCCCGTGAAGTTCCAGCGTTCGTCGGCACTGTAGCTGGTGCCGACCAGCGCGACCGGATTGCCGGCATCGCCGAAGAGTGCACCGGCATCGTTGGCGGTGGCGGCGCTGGATACCACGTAGGACGTGTACGACTCCGGCGGCGGCAGCAGCCCGGCAAAGGTCGGGCGCACCGGCACGTAGTTCTCGAGGTCGCTTTCCAGTGGCTGCGCCTTCACCGGCTGCACGGTGTAGGGGCGCGCTTCCCAGCGCACGTGGCCGTCGGTCTGCGCCCAGCGCGCGACAGCGGCGGCGGCGATGCGCGAGCCGGTCGGCGTCCAGTGCGTCTCGCTGCGGAAGAAGGTGTCCTGGCCGCGCGCGCGGGCCTGCTGCAGGTCTTCGTCCAGCCCCACCCAGGGGATGCCGTGGTGCGTCAGGTAACCGGTCACGGCGGAGGTCGGCAGGATGTGGCCGCGCAGCTCCGCCGGTACCTTGTCCCGGTAGACCTCGGCCTTGCCGGGAATCGGCAGGATCACGACCTCAAGACCCTTGGCGCGCAGCGCTTCCACGGTGCTGCGGATCTGCGCGAGGTTTTTCTCCAGCGTCTTGGCGCGCTGCGAAGGCAGCGGGAACTCTTCGTTGGTGAAGAGCCAGCCGTCGTCGCCGATCACCACGCCGGGCTTGCCGGAGCCCAGTACCGCCAGCTCCAGCGCCGCCCAGCTGTTGAGGGAGCGTTCGCTGTAGGGGTGGTGCTTGGCCACGTGCTTCTCGAAGTCGGCGGCGAGCTTGCCGTCGACGAGGGTCAGGCTGCTGCTCTTCTCGTAGCGCAGCGCGACAGGGATGGTGAGGAGGAAACTCAGCACGAGCAGGGCCAGCCAGAGCACGGCATTGGCGCTGACGAGCATGGGGACCAGGGAGGCCCCGCCTTCTTCCTTGCTGCCGAGTACGACGCTTGCGGATTCCATTTCCATGGCGGTGCCCTCAGAACGCGAAGTACAGGAACGGGGAGTGGCTCTGCGCCAGCAGTCGCGAGACGGCGAGCGTGAACAGCGGCAGGGCCAGGGTGAGGTAGACGAGATCGGCGCGCTGATGCCAGGCGGTGGCCGGCGTGAACTGCGGTCGTCCCACATAGAGCGGCTCTATGAGGTAGATGGCAATGAAGGCCAGCGACAACATCAGTACGGCGAATTCGGGGTAGAAGAGGTGCACGCCATCACCCATCCATCCGTTCATGCCGACCATGCCAGCATAAACGTTAAGCCCGTCGGGAATGGTTGGCGCACGGAACATGGTGAGTACGAACACCGTAACCGTCATGCAGATGATCGTGCGCATGACGCCGGCCATGCCGGCGGAGCGGCTGTTGTTGAGTCCGACCAGGCGCTCGAGCGGCAGCACCAGGCCGTAGAACGCGCCGACGATGACGAAGGTCCAGTTCGCGCCATGCCAGATGCCGGAGAGCAGCATGGTGATGAAGAGGTTGCGCCAGGTGAGCCAGCCGCTGCCGCTGTTGCCGCCCAGCGGGATGTAGACGTAGTCGCGCAGCCAGGACGACAGGCTGATGTGCCAGCGCCGCCAGAATTCCGAGAAGGACTGGCTGAGGTAGGGCGTATTGAAGTTCTCGGTGAATTTGAAGCCCATCATGTAGCCGAGGCCGACGGCCATGGAGCTGTAGCCGGAGAAATCGAAGTAGAGCTGCGCGGTAAAGGCGAGGGCGCCCATCCAGCTGTCGACGAGGCCGGGGCTGCCGGAGCTGAAGCACATGTCGACGATGGGAGCGAGCGAGTCGGCGATCAGCACCTTCCGCGCGGTGCTTGAACTGGTGGGCGAGGTCCTTGTAACGCAGGATGGGTCCGGCCACGAGCTGCGGATACAGCGAGATGAAGGCGGCGAAGTCGACGAAGCGGCTGACCGGCGCGGCGTCGCGACGGTAGATGTCGACCAGGTAGCTGATGCAGTGGAAGAGGTAGAAGGAGATGCCGATGGGCAGGAGGATGTCCGCCAGCGGCAGCGGCTCCGTGCCGAAGGCCTGCAGCATCAGGTTGAGGTTGCCGATGCCGAAGTTGGTGTACTTGAAATAACAGAGCGTGGCGAGATTGCTGACCACGCCCAGCGTCAGCCATTTCTTGGAGTCGGCCTGCTCGCGTTTGGCGATCTGCAGCCCCAGGACATAGTTCCACGCCGTCAGCGCGACGAAGAGCAGCAGGTAGTCGATGCGCCACCAGGCGTAAAAGGCATAGCTGCCCGCCAGGATGACGTAGGACTTGCCGCGGAACGGCGTCAGGTAGTATGCGAGCAGGAAGAGCGGTAGGAAGATGAACAGGAATATCGGTGAAGAGAAAACCATGATGTTCGGGTCCCTGCGTGGATGACGGGGGACGGGCTGCGCGCGCCGGCCCCGGCAGGGCGCGCGCGACGTTGCGCGCTTCCCGCTGGGTGCCGGCGTTTCCGCCCGTCCGTCCTGACTTCACGCCCCGTTGCCGCGGCCGGAGCGCCGGCGGCGACGGGGCGACAGCACGGAAGACCATTCCCTGTCTTCGCGAGCATCCTGTGGGCGATGGCGCATATGGGCGGCGATGCTTTTACGGGTTCTTCTGGCGCCGCCTGCCGCGTCATTGCCGCTGACGCGCCGACCTTGTGCCGGGCCTGCGCGGGTAGTCCTGAAACTGTTGCCGTGCCCTGCGCCGCTATTTCGCCGCCTGGGGCGGTGTCGCGGCGCTTGCCGTGGTGACGCTGCCGTTGTAACGGCGCAGCAGGCTGCCGGGCTGCACGCCGAAGACGTTGCCCTTCACCACGCGCGCGACAACGCGCTTGTCGCTGGCCTCGCGCACCTCGAGGATGGCAATGCGCATGCCGTCCTGGCGAAGCATGAGGCCGGTGCTGGCATCGGGCTCGAGGAGGTCGGGGCCGTGCACGGCGAAGCGCTCGCCGACGCGCAGCGGTGCCGCGCCGCTCTGCATGACGACGTTGTCGCCCTCGCGTGCGATCACGTCGGGCGGCACCAGCTCGGCGAGCAGGGCATTGGCGAAGAGGCGCGCGACTTTCTGGTAGACGGCACTCACGCGCGTGCGGGCCTGCTGCGGGGTGATCTGCTTTTCCTTCGTCAACGCTGCCATCTGCTGCAGCGCGGGGTCGTGGGTGCCGAGCTTGAAGACGCCGGTCTTGACGATCTCGGCCTGGCCGTCGACGTTCCGGATCAGGCGGTAGTTGAGCACGAAGCGGCCGTCGAGGCGGCTGGTCAGCACGCCTTTCTTCATCTCGATGGCGGCCATGCGGAATTCCTCGACCTGCACGGTGATGAAGCTGTCGGCACCGGACTGCGACGCCAGCTGCGCCCAGTCCACCTGGCCGGGATTGTCGGCGGCGCCCTCGAACTTCTGGTCGGCGTCGGCCGGCATGGCCTGCACGATGACGCGCGTCTGCTGGTCCATGTTCTTCGAGACCAGCGTGCGGAAGGCGGCGATGTCGTCCAGCGTCTGCTTCATGGCAAGGATGCCTTCGTGGTCGGCCATCTCGGCTTCTTCTTCCTGCATGAAGCGGAAGGGCAGCACGGTGAGCCGGATCTTCTCCTGGCGCTTGGCCAGGCGCAGCTCGGGCGACACCACCTCGGCGCTGAC
>JAJNDL010000037.1 GCA_021156385.1 Moraxellaceae bacterium
GCTCGCCCTTGCGGCGCTGGTCGCTGACGCGATTCTGGTCACCCTGCTCATTGGCCATGACACACCTCCGCTGCCGTTGCATTGCCTGCAGCGCGCCGCCGGCGCGCCTGCCCGATCCAGCCTAGTCCACCCCGCCGGGGCAGGAGCGCTGCCGGCATGAAGTTCTGCCGAATGCCGCCGCCGCAAACTTGCCATTGATGAATGTCATCTTCTGCACCGGTCGCGCACCTGGATGCGTGATGCGCGTCACCATCTCCGTGACACCGGCAACAGCACTGCCACTCGTCGGCCGAACGCCGCGACCCAATCCACATGGCGCATCAGGCCCAGTGCATGTCATGTAATGCTCATCCCTTCCACTGACGAATCCGTTAGCCTTTGCGCCGTCGTTGAATAACAAATCAATTACATACGGAAGGTGCCCGCAGCTCGGCTGCGGGTACGGAAAAGCGAGCGAAGACGGGTACACGTCGGTTCCGCTGCAGGGAAGAAGTCGCACTTCGAACTTCGTCACACATTTTCGCCGTGCCATCCGGTAGCTGCGGCAGTGTGCTTTTCCTTTTCGGTGAGCGGCTTCATGATCAACGCCAGCAGAATTTACGTCACTGTCTATACTACTTTTGCAGCATAACGATTAATAAAAAGAGGAGTCACCCAGGTGAATCAGAAAAACGGCCAGTTCCTGCACTTTGCTCCGCGCAAGGCAGGCTTCGCTCTCGCCACCCTGCTGCCGCTGGCAATCGGCAACGCCTCGGCATTTGAACTCAATCTCGGTGACGTAAAAGGTTCTCTCGACACCACGGTTTCCTATGGCAGTGCCTGGCGCACCGAAGCGCCCGAAGCGGGCCTGGCCATGGATTACCCCAACTACGGCGCCGCCGTTGCCGCCAACCGTCGTACGTTCATCAACAAGAATGACGGTGACGCTAACTTCGACAACGATTCCCGGCCCATCAGCAGCGTGTTCAAGATCACCTCCGATCTCGAACTGAAATACAACGACTTCGGTCTCTTCACCCGTGGCACCGCCTTCTATGACACGGTGCTGATGGATGACACGCCCAATCGCGCTTTCCCCAACCGCTGGCCGAACTCTGTCAGCTGCAACGCGCAGAACAGTGCGAATCCCGGGAACTGCGACTTCCCGAGCGAGATCGACAACCACTCCGGCCATGACGCGCGCATCCTCGACGCCTACGTCTACGGCAACTTCGACCTCGGCAGCATGCCGCTGAACGTGCGTGCCGGCGAACAGGTCATCAGCTGGGGCGAAGCACTCTTCCTGCAGGACGGCATCAACAGCGCCAACCCGGTGTCGCTGTCCAAGCTGCGCCTGCCCGGCGCCGAAGTGAAGGAAGCACTGCTGCCGCTGCCCACGCTGTATGCCTCGCTCGGCCTCACCGACAACCTGACGCTGGAAACGTTCTACCAGTTCGACTGGGACTACTCCGAAGCGGACGATGCCGGCACCTACTACTCCACCGACGATGCCTTCGCCGGCCTCGGCGCCAACAGTGTCCTCGTCGACATGACCGGCAGCTCGGCGCAGGGCATCGCGCAGGCCTACAACTCCTCCAAGTACGGCGTACCCAGCACGGTCCTCACCAACGACCGCCTGAGCGACCAGGAAACGGACAGTGACGGCCAGTTCGGCGTGGCCTTCCGCTACAGCCTGGAGTCCACCGAGTTCGGCCTGTTCTTCATGAACTACCACAGCCACAAGCCGGTGGCACAGGCCATCGGAGGCGAGGCCGGTGGCTACCAGGCCGCCGACCCGAATGCCGTAGCTGCGGCGAATGCCGCCACCCAGGGTGCCTCGGGCGGCCTCTGCCCGACGGCAGCCGCTGCCGCAAGCGGCGCCTGCGGCCCGGCCATGCAGGCAGCTGCTCCCCAGATCATCGGCGGCGCCAACGCGGTTCACTACATCGACACCACGACCTACCAGCTCGTCTATCCGGAAGACATCCAGATGATCGGCCTGAGCTTCAGCAGCACCGTGGGCGAGCTCTCGCTCTCCGGTGAGCTGGCCTACCGCCCGAACGACGTGATCCTCGCCGAGCTCGGCGACAACCTCGTGGCCTACAACACGCTGAACGCCGCGACGCTGGGTAACGGCGGCACCGCCACCGCGGGCGTCGCGGGTGGCGGCAAGTCCTTCTCGGCCGGCCAGACCCTGCAGGACTGGGTGGAACTCGAGACCTACAACCTCGACCTCGTCGCCATCTACAACTTCGGCCCGATGCTGGGCGCCGAAGGCATGACCGGCGTACTGGAGTTCGGTGCGAGCTTCATTCCGGAAGGCGAAGACCAGCGCTATGCCTCGACGGCATCGCTGCTGAACCTGCCGCTGTCCAGCGTGCCCCTCGCCTCCCAGGGCGGCTGTGCCGGCGGCGTGGACTACGAAGCGAACACCTGTCTCTCCGAAGGCCCGTCCGATGACTACCTGGATGACCTTTCCATGGGCTACCGCATCGTGCTGACCAACACCTACAACGACGTCTTTGCCGGTGTTTCGCTGTCGCCGGTGCTGCGCTTCGCCCACGACTTCAAGGGCAACTCGCACCGTACCGGCAACTTCCTCGAGAACCGCAAGGCCGGCACCGTGGGCGTGAACGCGCTGTACAACCAGAAGCTGGAAGTGGGCGTCGCCTACAACGCCTTCTGGGGTGCCGAGTCCAGCAACCTGCTGAGCGATCGTGACAACCTGACGGCATCCATCAAGTACTCGTTCTGATGGCCGGCGTCCGGTAGTGACGTTGACACGGGCGGGTCTCCGCCCGTGTCAACGCTTCCCAAAAAAAACATGATTCCGTTGTCGAGGGTTTCACCATGACAAGCAAGCTTGCCTGTGTCGCCGCATCCATTGCGCTTGCGCTGGGCACCGTTTCCACCGCCTTCGCCGCCGTCTCCGCGGCCGAAGCCGACAAACTGGGCAACTCGCTGACCGACCTCGGCGGCGAGAAGGCCGGCAATGCCGAAGGCACCATTCCCGCGTGGAACGGCGGCCTCGCCAAGTCGCCCTTCCCCGGTTACAAGAGCGGCCAGCACCGCCCCGATCCCTTCGCGGGCGACAAGCCGGCCTTCACCATCACGCCGGCCAACATGAACCAGTACGCGGACAAGCTCTCGGACGGCCAGAAGGCGCTGTTCAAGACCTATCCGAACACGTTCAAGATGAACATCTATCCCAGCCGCCGCACGGGTGCCGTGCCCGACTGGGTTGCCGACAACACCAAGAAGTGCGCCACCACCGCCAAGGTGAAGGACTGGGGCATCGAAGGCTGCGTCGGCGGCATTCCCTTCCCCGTCCTCTCCGGCAGCAACGGCGACCAGGCCCTGCAGGCGATCTGGAACCACATCCTGCGCTACCGCGGCAACAACGTCGTGCGCCGCAGCTCCTCGGCGCCGGTGCAGCGCAACGGTTCCTACACGCTGAACTCCTTCGAGCAGGAAGTGGATTTCCGCTACTACCACCGCAACATCAAGAGCGTGGCGCAGCTGAACAACATCCTGTTCCACTACCTCTCCTTCACCACCGCGCCGGCCCGCCTTGCCGGTGGCGCGGCACTGGTGTGGGAAACCCTGGACCAGCGCAAGGAACAGCGCCAGGCCTGGGCCTACAACGCCGGCCAGCGCCGCGTGCGCCAGGCCCCGACGCTGGCCTACGACACGCCCATCGCGATTGCCGACGGCCTGATCACCGCCGACGAGGTCGACATCTACAACGGTGCGCCCGACAAGTACGAGTGGAAGCTGATCGGCAAGAAGGAAATCTACATCCCCTACAACAACTACAAGGTCCTGCAGTCCAGCACGAAGTACAAGGACCTCGTGAAGCCCGGCCACGTCAACCCCGACTACCTGCGCTACGAGCTGCACCGCGTCTGGATCGTGGAAGGCACGCTGCAGCCGAACGAGCGCCACCTCTACGCCAAGCGCCGCTTCTACATCGACGAGGACAGCTGGAACATCGCCATCGCCGACCAGTACAACAGCCGCGGCAACCTCTGGCGCGTGAGCATGGCCTACCTGACCACCTACTACGACCTGCCCACGACCTGGACATCGCTCGACGTCTACCACGACCTGCAGGTGAACCGGTACTACGTCACCAACATGGACAGCGAGGAAGACCTGGCGCTGCAGTTCAACCGCCCCCCCTTCGGCGAGGACCACTTCACGCCGTCGGGACTGCGTCGACGCAGTACGCGCTGAGGCAGTAGCGAGGCCGCAGGGAAAAATAAAAAGCCGGAATTGCTCCGGCTTTTTATCGATCAGGCAGTGCCGGTTGCGGCGCCCCACAACAACAATTTTCATGCAGGTGCATCCATGAAGTACCCGTTGCAACTCCTGGCCGGCGCGCTGCTGGCCTGCAGCCTCGCCGCACCGGCGCTGGCGGCGCCGGCTTCCGTGCTGGACCGGCCGGCCATGGCGTCCGCGAAGGCCAGCCGCGCGCTGCTGCTCGATGCCGCCGTGGCCGGCAAGCGCCTGGTCGCCGTCGGCGAACGCGGCCACATCGTGTTCTCCGAGGACCAGGGCAAGACCTGGCAGCAGGCGAAGGTGCCGGTCTCGGTCATGCTGACCAGCGTGCACTTCCCCAGCGAGAACGAAGGCTGGGCCGTCGGCCACCACGGCGCCATCCTGGCCTCGAAGGACGGCGGCAAGAGCTGGTCGCTGCAGCGCGCCGACCGCGACGCCGCCAGCGAGAAGGCCGGCGCCCCGCTGCTCGGCGTGTGGTTCGCCGACGCGCAGACCGGTTTCGCCGTCGGTGCCTACGGCTACTTCCTCGCGACGCAGGACGGCGGCGCCACCTGGACCGACAACAGTGCCGCCATCGCCAACCCCGACGGCTGGCACCTCAACGACATCCACGGCATTCCCGGCACGAGCACCGTGTTCATCGTCGGCGAGCAGGGTAAGCTGTTCCGCTCCACCGACCGCGGCGCCACCTGGCGCGCGCTTGCCTCGCCCTTCGACGGCTCCTTCTTCGGCGTTGCGCCGCTGGCGCCCGACCTCGTGCTGGTCGCCGGCCTGCAGGGCCAGGTCTACGCCTCCGCCGACCAGGGCAACCGCTGGCAGAAAGTGGAGACCGGCGTGACCTCCGGCCTCAACACGGCGACGCGCCTCGCCGATGGCCGCCTGGTGGTGGCCGGCAACGCCGGCGTGGTGCTGGCCTCGCAGGACGCGACGCCCGTCGTGACGCGCGTGACGCGCAGCGACCGCCGCTCCGTCACCGCGCTCGTTCCGCTTGCCGGCGACCAGCTCCTCGCCGTCGGCGAAGGCGGCGCCTCCGTTCTTACGATCGGCACCAAATAATCAGCGGCAGACCCGACCATGACGATCCAGAAACTCGAAAACCTGATCTTCGGCGCACGCTCGAAGATCATCGCCATCTTCGGCGTGATCACGCTGTTCATGCTCTGGCAGGCCGCGGGCATCCGCCCCGACACCAGCCTCGAGAAGATGGTGCCGCTCTCGCACCCCTACATCCAGAACCTGCTCAAGCACAAGGACGACCTCAGCCTCGGCAACGAGGTCAAGATCGCCGTCGCGGTGAAGAACGGCGACATCTTCGACCCCGCCTATCTCGACACGCTGAAGCAGGTCACCGACGAAACCTTCTACCTCTCCGACCGCAAGACGCGCGAGGAAGGCGAAGCCCACCCCATCGTCGACCAGAACAAGCTGAAGTCGCTGTGGACACCGAACGTGCGCTGGAACGAAGTCACCAAGGAAGGCTTCCAGGGCGGCGAAGTCGTGCAGGGCTACGACGGCTCGCCGGAAGGCATCGAGACGCTGCGCGCCAACATCCTGCGCTCCGGCCAGGTCGGCCGCCTCGTTGCCGACGACTTCAAGTCCACCATCGTGCAGGTGCCGCTGCAGGACGGCGTGGCCATCAACTACGGCCAGCTCACCACGAATCTCGAGGCGCTGCGCGCGAAGTACGAAACGCAGAACCCGAACGTGGAGATCCACATCGTCGGCTTCGCCAAGAAGGTCGGCGACCTCACCCACGGCGGCACGCTGATCGTGCTGTTCTTCCTCGGCGCCCTGGTGATCACCTTCCTGCTGCTGCTCTGGGAGTTCCATGACCTGAAGAGCGCCGCCGTGGTGGTGCTGTGCTCCATCATCGCCGTGATCTGGCAGATCGGTACGGTGAAGATGCTGGGCTTCGGCCTCGATCCCTACTCGATGCTGGTGCCCTTCCTGGTCTTCGCCATCGCCGTCAGCCACTCCGTGCAGGTGGTGAATGCGGTGAACCTCGAGACCGCCGCCGGCTCCTCCGGCGAGCAGGCCGCGCGTCGCGCGTTCAGCTCGCTGTTCAAGGCCGGCACCATGGGCATCGCGATGGAAGCCATCGGCTTCCTCACCATGCTGGTGATCGGCATCAAGGTCATCCAGGCGCTGGCCATTTCCGCCTCGGTCGGCACCGCGCTGATCGCGCTCACCAACTTCGTGCTGCTGCCGGTGCTGATGTCCTACGTGCGCATCGGCGACCGTGCCGTGCAGCGCCTGCAGGAAAAGCAGAAGCATGTGCCCGCCGTCTGGACGAAGCTGGCCGCCATGACCACGGCGGGCCCGGCCCGCCTCGGCCTCGCCATCGCCGCCGTGCTGTTCATCGTGTCCTTCGTGCTGGCGCAGAAGGTGAAGGTGGGCGACCTCGATCCGGGCGCGCCCGAGCTGCGCGCGAGCTCCGCCTACAACATCGACAACGCCTTTCTGACCTCGCACTACTCCACCAGCGCCGACGTGCTCGTGGTGTTCGTGGAGACGCCGGAGCAGCAGTGCTCCAGCCATGCCGTGCTGGAACCCGTCGACCGCCTGCAGTGGACGATGGAGAACGTGCCCGGCGTGCAGTCCACGGCCTCGCTGGTGACGGCGGTGAAGCGCATCCAGACCGGCTTCAACGAAGGCAACCTGAAGTGGGCCGCGCTGGTGGCCGACGACGCCGTGCTCAACGAGTCGGCCAAGAACGTCTCCGAGCTCTACAGTGCGGCCTGCAACCTGGTGCCGGTCTTCGTCTTCCTCGACGACCACAAGGCCGAGACGCTGACGCGCGTGACGCAGGCCGTGGAGCAGTTCGCCAAGGCCAACGACACCGCCGACGTGAAGTTCCGTCTCGGCTCCGGCAACGCCGGCATCGAGGCGGCCACCAACGACGAGATCTCGGCCAAGAAGACGCCCATGCTGCTGCTCGTCTACGGCGTCGTGATCGTGCTCTGCTTCATCGCCTTCCGCTCCTGGCGGCCGGTGGTGTGCATCATCCTGCCGCTGGTGCTGACCTCCATCCTCTGCGAGGCGCTGATGACGCTGCTCGGCATCGGCATCAAGGTGGCGACACTGCCGGTGATCGCGCTTGGCGTCGGCATCGGCGTCGACTACGGCGTCTACATCTGGGCCAAGTTCGAGAAGTACCTGAAGGAAGGCAAGTCGCTGTCCGACGCCTACCTCGCCACGCTGACCTCGACGGGGCGCGCCGTGCTCTTCACCGGCGTGACGCTCGCCATCGGCGTTTTCACCTGGGTGTTCTCGCCGATCAAGTTCCAGGCCGACATGGGCCTCCTGCTGACGGTGATGCTGCTCTGGAACATGCTGGGCGCGCTGATCCTGATCCCGGCACTCGCGCACTTCTTCGTGAAGCCGGAGCAGTACCGCAACAAGGCGTAATTTTTCTTCGCCGCACTTTGAAAAAGGCCCTCATCCAAGGGCCTTTTTCTTTTCCGCCTTCCCTCCCCCGCCGCCGCGTCCTCTTTCCACCGGGACCATGGCGATACGCCGACCAGCAGCTAAGGTTCATTACCGGGGCCACTGCCAGCCGCTCGCCCTGAGCCGGCCGTCGCCTCGTGCGAAGCCGCGCGGCCAACCCGCCCCGTGAAAAACTCGTGAGACACGGATCTTGAAAGGCACTTTCCGTTCGCTGGCCAATCCCGGTTACCGGCTGTGGTTCGCCGGTGCCGCGGTTTCCAACGTGGGCACGTGGATGCAGCGCATCGCCCAGGACTGGCTCGTGCTCACGCAGCTCACGCCGAACAGCGCCACCGCCGTCGGCGTCATCATGGCCCTGCAGTTCGGTCCGTCCCTGCTCCTGCTGCCCTTCACCGGCGTGGC
>JAJNDL010000038.1 GCA_021156385.1 Moraxellaceae bacterium
GGCGCGACGCTCATCAACACCGGCATCGGCTGGCACGAGGCGCGCATCCCCACCATCGCCACCAAGGTGCCGCGCGCCGCCTTCACCTGGGTCACGCAGCGCCTCAAGGGGCTGGTGAACATTCCGCTGGTCACCACCAACCGCATCAACACGCCGGAAGTCGCCGAACAGGTGCTGGCCGAGGGCCATGCCGACATGGTCTCCATGGCGCGCCCCTTCCTCGCCGACGCCGAGTTCGTGCGCAAGGCGCAGGAAAACCGCAGCGACGAGATCAACACCTGCATCGGCTGCAACCAGGCCTGCCTGGACCAGACCTTCTCGCTGAAGATCACCTCCTGCCTGGTGAATCCGCGCGCCTGCCACGAAACCGAGATTCCGCTGACGCCGGCCCCGGCGCGCAAACGCATTGCCGTCGTCGGTGCCGGCCCCGCGGGCCTGGGCTTTGCCGTCACTGCCGCCCAGCGCGGCCACGAAGTCACGCTGTTCGATGCCGGCAGCGAGATCGGCGGCCAGTTCAACATCGCGAAGAAAGTGCCGGGCAAGGAGGAGTTCCACGAGACGCTGCGGTATTTCCGCAAGCAGATCGACCTCACCGGCGTGCAGCTGAAACTGAATACGCGCGTGACGCCCGAGCAACTGAAAGGCGCCGGTTATGACGAGATCGTGCTCGCCACCGGCATCGTGCCGCGCCACCCCGCCATCCCCGGCATCGAGCACGCCAAGGTGCTGAGCTATCTCGACGTGCTGCGCGATGCAAAACCCGTGGGCCGGAAAGTGGCGGTAGTGGGCGCCGGCGGCATCGGTTTCGATGTCTCGGAATACCTCACGCACGAAGGCGAGAGCCCGAGCCTCGCACCGGAAAAATTCAACCGCGAATGGGGCATCGACCCGACGTATGCCAATGCCGGCGGCCTCACGCACCCGGAAGTCGAGGCGCCGACGCGCGAGGTCTGGCTGCTGCAGCGCAAGGCCAAGAAAATGAGCGGCCCCGGCAAGACCACGGGCTGGATCCACCGTGCCGGCCTGCAGGCGCGCAACGTCAAGATGATTCCGGCGGTGAACTACGAGCGCATCGACGACGCCGGCCTGCACATCAGCATCGACGGCAAGCCGCAGGTGCTGGACGTCGACCACGTGATCATCTGCGCCGGCCAGGAGCCGCAGCGTGAGCTGCACGCCGAGCTCGTGGCCGCGGGCCTCAACGTGCACCTGATCGGCGGCGCCGATGTCGCCGCGGAGCTGGACGCGCGCCGCGCCATCGACCAGGGCGTGCGCCTGGCGGCTACGCTCTAGGGCTGCAGCACAACACCCGGAGGCGATGGCTCATGGTCGAGCGCACCCACTCCCTCCCCCGGCGCCGGTCGACCGACTGCCGGCCCCGGGTGCATTGCCACGACAATCCGCAGAACCGCCACATCGTGGCGGCCCTGCCGCAGCTGCAGGGGGCGTTCCGCCCCACGCCCTGGCTGTTCAACGCACATGCGCAGCTGATCTTCCACGGCCTGCGCAAGGGGCCGGCGGCGGCGCCGGTCTACGACCACTACGAGCGACTCACCATGAGCGACGGCGGCCATACGGCGCTGGCGTGGCGGGGCTACGGCCTGCCGGCCGACGTGCCCACCGTCGTCGTGCTGCACACCATCACCGGCAGCCCGCAAAGCATGGCGGAGCTGGTGCAGGACCTGCACGCCGGCACCGGCTGGCGCATCGTGCTGTGCGTGCGGCGCGGCCATGCGGACCTGCCGCTGGTCACGCCCCGCTTCAACATCCTGGGCAGCACCGCGGACCTGCGCGAGCAGCTGCAGGTCATCCGCACGCGTTTCCCGGCCTCGGTGCTGTACGGCGTGGGGACCTCGGCCGGCTCCGGCCTGCTGGCGCGCTACCTGGGCGAGGAAGGCGCCGCCGCGCCCTTCCGGGCGGCCTTCGCCTATTGCCCCGGCTACAACACCGACGACGGCTTCGATAAAACGCATCCCTTCTACAGCCGGCTGATGACGAAGAAGCTGGTGCGGCAGTTCATCACGCCGCACCTGCCCCGGATTGCCCACCTGCCCACCACGGCCTGCCTGCGGAACGCGGCGGACCTCGCGGACTTCCACCGCCACATGTACGAGCTGGCCGGGTATGGCAGCTATGCGGAGTACGCCGCGGCCAGCAACCCGATGCGGGTCTTCGACGCCATCAAGACCCCCCTGATGATCCTCAATGCCGAAGACGACCCGGTCTGCCGCATCGGCAACGTCGCCCCGTACCTGGAAAGCATGCGGCGCATGCCCGAGGTCGTCCTGGTGACCACCGCCGAAGGCAGCCATTGCGCGCACTACGAGGGCTGGTCCGCCCGCTCCTGGTCGGGGCGGCTCATGGGCAATTATTTCCGGGTGATGCATGAGTACCGCTGAGGCCGGCACGTCGATCTCCAAACTACCCGCAGCCGGATTTGCGCTCTTCGCGCCTGCATCACGGCCGGAAAAAGGCCCCCATCGTTTTTGCAGACATCCCACTCTATTTGCCGCGGATAAACCAGCAACCGGTAACGTCAGGCCATGACCCAGGAACTTTCGACCACCCTCGTGGCGACGCTCGACATCTGCGCCGCCAGCGGCCTCGTCCTGCACGATGACGTGCTGCATGTCGTCGCCGACGACAGCGCCCTCCTGCACCGTTATTCCCTGCAGGGAAAGCCGCTCCCTCCGCTCCCGTTGTTTGCCGGTGATCCGCCGCCGCCCGCCGACTATGCCGCGCGCAAGAAACGCAAACCGGACCTGGAGGCGCTGGCCCTGCTGCCCGGCGGCAGCCTGCTGGCGCTGGGCTCCGGCTCCAAGGAAAAGCGCCAGCGCGGCTGCCGGCTCGACCTGCAGGACGGCACGGCCACCGTCATCGACCTGCGGCCCCTGTACGAGGCCCTTGGCCGCGAGATTCCGGCGCTGAACATCGAAGGCGCCGTGCTGCACGGTGACACCCTGGTGCTGGCCCAGCGCGGCAACAGCCGCACGGCCCTGCAGGCGCTCGTCGTGCTCGATGCCACCACGGCCCTGCACGACCTGGCGCAGGGCCGCCTGACCGCCCGCGGCCTGCGGCGCATCCAGCCGGTGGCGCCGGGGCAGCTCGCGGGCATCCCGCTCGGCCTCACCGACCTTGCCCTGCATCCCGACGGCCGCCTGTGGTTCACGGCCGCCGCCGAAGACACCGACAACCCCGTCGACGACGGCGCCTGTGCCGGCAGCGTGATCGGCTGCTTCAGTGCGGATGGCCAAGTGGCCTGGAGCGCGCCCCTGCCGCCGGGACTGAAGGTCGAGGGCCTGCAGTTCCAGCGCCGCACGGCCGCCGGCGATCACTGGTGGCTGGTCGCCGACGCCGATTCGGCGGAGACGCGGGCGCCGTTGCTGTCGGTGGTGCTGCCCGGCTCCGGGGAATAGCCACTGTCGTCGTCAGGCCAGGCGCCCCCGACATGAAGCCTGGCCCTCAAAAACCCGAAGCCCGACCTGAAAAGGCGCCCTGTACACAGGAAAATTCGTTACAGCCAGCGCAGCCCTTCACGCAGCGTTTCTTTGGCGTCGTGCTCGATGATGTCGCCGTGCGCGACGATGACCCGCTCGAAGGGCAACCCCAGGATCTGCTCCACACTCACGCGCGCCGCGCGGCGGTTGACGTAGACCAGGCGCAGCGCCCGGTGCCAGCCGACGCGCCCGAGGATGCCGCCCAGCCAGAACCAGATGCGCGTCGGCAGGTGCGGCATGGTCTTGAAGTTCTCGACGAGGTCCGACGTGATCAGCGTCCTCGAGAGCGGATGGTAGAACACCGTCTCGTGCATCAGGCTGCCGCGCAGCGCGAAAGGCTGCAGGTCGCCCTGCCAGTCGGCATGCGGGTTTTCCGAAAGCGCTGCGGCGATCGGCAGGTCCTTGCGCTTTTTCCGCAATTCGGCCGGCGCGTGCAGCAGCGCCTGCGGATACGCCGCCACGGCCTCGCCGGCATACATGTGGTGGAAGACGTTGGGGCAGACGATGTGCATGACCGGGCCGATGGCGTCGATCTCGGCGCGCAGCGCCGCATCCAGCGGCACCGGCGAATACAGCAGCACGTCGCCGGTGTGCAGGCGCACCACCGTCATGCGCGTGCCGACGTGCAGGCCCATGAAGGGATGATGGACCGAGACGGTCCAGAGGTTTTCGGCAACAGCCTGCAGTCGACTCACGGTTGTCTCCTTGGTCGTGAACCCGGCTTCCCTTAGGGACCGGGCTTCAGGTTTCGAGGGTGCGCTGCAGGCATGCCGCCCAGCGCGCATAGCCCGCGCCGGAAGGATGAAAACCGTCGCTGGCAAAAAGCTCCGGCCGGAACAACCCGAAGTCCACCACGACATGGCGGACCTCGCCACCTGCGCGGCACAGTGCCTGGGTCACCAGGTCCAGCCGCCGCGCCTGCACGCCCATCAGCCAGCGCAGGGGCTGCGGCAGGGCGGGGAACTGCCCCATCGGCGGCATGGCGGAAATGCAGATGCGCGCACGCCCGGTCTTGTGCTGCAACGCCTGCACGAGTGCCCGCAAGTCGGCACGCCATTGCCGCGGCGAGCGCAGTGCCTTGGCATCGTTCGCACCGATGGCCAGCAGCACGAGGTCACAGGCCTCTGCCGGCATCGCGGCGATTTTCGGCAGCAGCTCGGCCACCGTGGCGCCGTTATGCCCGAGCAGCCGCCAGTGCACGGCGCGTCTGCGCTGCTGTGCAAGCCCGCGGCTGAAATGGCCCACCAGGCTCTCGTCGCGATGCGTCACGCCGACGCCAACTGCGGTGGACTCGCCCACGAAGAGCACGCGCAATGGCCCGCCCTCTCCCGCGACATGCCCCGCGGTATCGCCCGCCGCTTCCGGCAGGCGCGGAATGGTCTTCTTCGCCTGCCGGCCCTGCCAGAGCAGCAGCGGCCCCAACAACAGCAGCGCCAGCCAGAACAGCAGGGTATGGCCATGGATGCGCATTCAGCTTCTCCGCAGTTCGCCGGGCGCGACACCCCTCACCCGCTTGAAGGCGCGCGAGAACGTGGAGAGATCGCTGAAGCCGAGTTGCTGCGCGACCTTGCCCAGCGGCAGGTCGCTGCCGATCAGCAGCAGCTCGGCGCGCTCGATGCGCACCGCCTCGGTGATGGCGAGCAGCGTCGTGCCTTCCTCGCGCAGACGCCGGCTCAGGGTGCGCACCGACATCGCCAGCTCGCTGGCGACCTCCTCGGCATGCGGCAGATGGCCACGGGCGATGGCCTGGGCGAGCAGGCGCCGCACCCGCTGCGTCATCTGCATCTGCTGCGGCAGTGCCTGGAGCTGGCGGTCCAGCGTCGCCTCCAGCGCCTGGCGCGTGGTGCGGTTGCGCGTGAGCAGCGGCTGGCTCAGCACATGGCGCGCGATGATGAACTTGTTGACGGGGGCCCCGAACACCACCGGTTGCCCGAAGAACGCGTCGTAGGCCGCCGCATCGCCGGGACAGGCATGCGTGAACTGCACCTTCATGCTGAACCGTTGGCCGTGGGCGCGGAGCTGCGGCGCGCTGGCGAACTCACCCATGCGGTTCAGGCTGCCGACGACGAGCTCGGTGAGCAACGCGTTCAGCGGCGCGCCGAAATCGTGGTGGCGCTGGATGACCACCTGCGTCTCGTTGCCCACGGTTTCCCGGTACAGCTCGAGGGCGGGCATCAGCAGCGGAAAATAATGCAGCGCGACATCCAGCGCTTCATTCAGGGTATCGGCCGTCATCGCTGCCATGCCGACCAGGCCGTGCGCGGTGACGGGCAGGTGACGCATGGCCTGGAGGAAGAGCGGCTCGCCCGGCAGGCCGTGCTCCAGGCCGAGCTGCAGCAGCGCCTGGAACTGCGCCAGCGTCAACGGCTGGTCACGCTGCTGCAGCTGCGCGGGCGTGAGGCCGCAGCGCGACACGATCTGCGCGAGATCACCCTGCCGCGCGCGGATCAGCGATTCCACCAGCTCGATGTAATACGCCGGAAAAACCAGGCGCTCGTGGCTTGCCCGCATAGCTGCCGCCGTCATGCGCAAACGATGGCCTTAATATGCCACCCGTTCCCGCGTCGCGCTGCCATAGATTGCGTAGAGGAAGCCCACCAGCAGGCCGGCGGGCGCAATGCCGGCGGCGAGCAGATAGACATGGCCGCCGGCGATGTACTGCGGCGCGATATCGAACAGGCCGAGCACCGGCACCAGGGCGTGGAAGAGCGGCGCCATGGCGACGGCCAGCAGGGCGAACAGCCCCCACTCCTTGACCAGGGCCAGGCGCCGGCGCAGCACCGCCTGCGCCAGCAGCAGCGCAAACGCGAGCCCCGTGCCCCCCATGAGCAGGTAGAACGTGCCGCCGCTCAGCGTGGCATGGCTGGGCGCACCCAAGGCATAGCCGAAATGCAGGGCCAGCAGCGCAACGATGCCGCTCGCCACTGCCACCGCCAGGCCCAGCCAGTGCAACTCCCGCGTGAACACCGTCGTGTTCCGGTCATGCGTGAATGCGCTGAACAGGAAGAGAGGGGCCAGCACCAGCGCGGCGGCCGCCAGCAGCCCAAAGGTGGTGGTGGCCACGCTGGCCTCCGCAAACACCCGGGCCTCGTTGGCCACCACGCTCGCCGGGATCAATTGCCGCGCCAGCTCCGAACCGGCGAGACCGGGGGTGACGAGGTAGTAGTGCAGTGTCAGCACCGCGAAGGCGACGAATACCGCCCCCACCACCGGCAGCCAGTCGGGCAGCGCCGCGCGCACGGCGTCGGCCCAGGGCAGCGGCTGCAGCGTGGCGCGCTCGCGCGAGAGCCAGCGGTTCAGGCAGACCAGGATGTAGCCGAACAGGAAGGACTGCGGGATGAGCAGCATCATGCCGGCATAGTTGGCCTCGTTCATGGAGGCGTCCGGAAACATCATGCCGAGCAGGACCCAGTCGTAGCGCAGCAGCGGCGCGGTCAGCAGGAACCCGTAAGCGATGCCCATCCAGGCCTGGTGCTGGCCGATCTGGCGCTTCCACACGTGGTACATCGCCATTCCCAGCGCAAGGGTGACGCCGATGGCGAGGAACCAGAGGCCGACGTGGAAGACGAGATCGCCATAGGTTTCAGCCACCGGCGTGCGCACGAGGTAGACGATGCTGAGCACCATGGCCGCCTGCGCCGTCACCACGAAGACCATGCCGGCAACGCGGTGCAGCTTCGGATACCGGCGGCGGAAACCCGGCCAGAACTGCGAGCCGCCCAGCAGCATGCAGATGCCGCCGAGCAGCATGTGGAAGCTGAGCGTGACCTTGTTGAGCGCCGGCATCTGCGTGTAGTAGATCGCCGTCTCGAACAGGGAGTCGGAGCCATAGCTGTAGGCCGACTCGGTGCGGTCGGCCATCAGCTTCATCCAGACCGGCATGGCCAGCGCATCCACTTCCGGGCTGCCGCGCACGTCGACGCCGGCGTCGGTGCGGTCGCGCAGCGCCACCATGCCCGCATGGTGGTAGCCGCTCATGAAATGCCAGGACTTGAAGGACTCCTCGACGGCCAGGAAGCCGTAGAAGGCAAAGACCAGCACGAGGGCCAGGGCCAGGCCGCTGCGCAGCCGGATCAGCCAGGCGGCCCCCGCCTTCTTGGCCGGAGTGAGGTCCGGGGTGGCGCCCGGCGTTGCCGTGTTCGGGGTGGTATTCAGGGCATCAGGCATGATCGATCCTCCGCTCGCCGTTTCGGCGCTGCTTTCGACCTTGCCATTAGAGACTGTCAGCGTTGGCCCTGGCGGCCAGGATTTGGCTTTAGCGGACAAGGCGAGGGAGGGATTCGAACCCTCGCTACGGTATTGCCCCTCTTGTGGGTCAGGCTTCAGCCTGACGGCTGCCATGAATCAGCCCACTGCCATGACCAATGCCCCTGTCAGGCTGAAGCCTGACCCACAAGATGAGGCATGACCCACAGCGCCATCTCCGCCCCGAAATGCCCCCTCGCCAAGGCCTTCTCCCTGCCGGCCCGGGCCATCCGCCCCCGGAAATAGCCCCCTCGTCCGCCATCACCCAAAAAAATGATGAACATGCCCCGAACGGGCCGGTTCTTTCTTTAAGTCCGGGGCCCCTCGCGGCTAGAATGCGCGCCTGTTTTTTGTCC
>JAJNDL010000039.1 GCA_021156385.1 Moraxellaceae bacterium
CCGTTCCTGCTGGCGGGCCACGGCGACGGTCTGTTCCTGCAGGCTGGTGCGCAGCGCCTCGAGCTCGGCCGCCAGCCGGCCCTGCTGCGCAGCGCGCACGAAAAGCATGAGCGCCGCTCCGGCCACGAAAGCCAGCACGGCAAGCAGGAGGCTTGAGATCAACGACATGGGACAGCTCTCTTGAAGGGGTCAGGCACCGTACAGGCCGGGCGGCAGCTCCAGCTCGACTTCCAGCGGACGGTGATCGGACAGCAGTGCGTCGACGGCCGCGGCACGATGCACGATCAGTCCGTCGCTCACCAGAATATGGTCTATTTGCCGCTCGGGTTTCCAGCTCGGATAGGTATGCAATGCTTCGCCCAGCATGACCCAGCGGCGCCGGCCCAGGGGCGAGCGCGACCACTCGTCCGCCGTACAGTTCAGGTCGCCCATGACGACCACATGCGGCGCATCGCCGATCAGTTCGGCCAGGAAGGCGAACTGGTTGTGCCGGGCCCGCGTACTCAGCGCCATGTGCACGTTCAGCACCAGCAGCGGGGTAGCCGGGCGTCCGAAACGGCTGAGGATGGCGCCGCGGCCCTTCAGGCCGGGCAAGGCGTGGGCCTCGACGGCGAAGGGGGCCTGACGACTCAGCAAGCCATTGCTGTACTGGCCCAGATGGCCAAGGTCGCGGTTCAGCTGCTGGAACCACCAGGGGAATCCCGCACGCTCGGCCAGGTGCACGAGCTGGTGCATGTAGCCGCTGCGCAGGCTGCCGCCGTCGACCTCCTGCAGTCCCACGACATCGTAGCCTGCGAGCAGGCGGGCGATATGGTCGAGATGCTCGTGACGCCGCGCATGCGGCAACAGGTGCCGGTGTCCGCGGGTGAAGTAGTGATGCAGGGCATGGATGCCCATGCCGGCCTGCATGTTGAAGCTGAGCAGGCGCAGGCGCGACTGCGGCCAGAGGGATTCGCCCGCTGCAAGCGGTGGCCCGGCTTTCTGCGGTCGGGCCGGCAACAGACGGGTAAGACGCGGAAGCATAGCTGGTCCCGGAAGGGCCTGACGGTCAGGCCATGCCTTGTTGTTGGTCCTGCATTATCGGCCACAGCGCGCTTCCTTGCGCTGCGGCCTTGCAAAAACCCTTACTTCCGTCTGGTGGCGGCGCGTTCCTTGGCGATCAGCTCATTGAGCGTACCGATGACGGCGGGACCATCGCCGCTGATGACGTATTTGCCGTTCACCACGACGGCCGGCACGCCCTCGAGACCATAGTCCTGCGCGAGCTTGCGGCCCTTGGCAACCTGCCCGGACACGGCAAAGGAGTTGTAGTTGCCGTTGAAGGCCGCGGGATCGACGCCAAGCTTGCTGTAGAACCTGGCCAGGGACTGCTGGTCGAAGGGACGCTCACCGGCCACATGGATGGCGTGGAACAGGGCCGCATGGGTCTTGGCGGTCAGGCCCATCATGTCCACCGCGTAGTAGCCGCGCGCATTCACTTCCCACTGCGGGTTGAGGGCGGCTGGCGTGCGGATGAAATTGACGTCCGCCGGCTTGGTCTGCAACCACTTCACGAGATGGGGCTCCAGGCTGTAGCAGTGCCGGCAGCCGTACCAGAAGAACTCACGGACTTCGATCATGCCGGGCTTGTCGACGCGCCCCGGCTTGGACAGAACACGGTAGTTGGACTCGGCATGCGCTGCGATGGCCGTCAGGCTGAGCAGGAAGGCGGCGAGGAAACGCTTGAACATGGAAGCTCCGGCTAAGTACGGTTGAGGGCTGAGAATATCCAAGGCATCAGCGACCGGAAAGCGGCCGACGGTGCGGATTTCGTCCGTTCCGGAAGGTAACGGCAGAGTAGGCGATACGTTGACATGAAAAAGGCGGCCCGGAGGCCGCCTTTTCTATATCCGCTTGCGGATGGGGCTCAGCGCAGACCCGCCAGGAAGCTCGAAACCGCTTCGATTTCCTCATCCGACAGCTTGGCCGCCACCATCTGCATGGGGCCGAGCTCGCCGGGCTTGGCGGCGTCGTTGACGCGCTTCTGGGCCGGATCGGCCACCGTGTCGTTGCGGCCGGCAGCACGGAAGGCGGTCAGCTGGGCCTTGATGTAGTCGGCATGCTGGCCGCCCAGGCGCGGGAAGCCGGCCAGGTCGTTGCCCTTGCCCGCCGGGTTGTGGCAGCCGGAGCAGGCGGCCAGCCTGGTCTTGGCGTTGCCGCCGCGGTAGATCTTCTCGCCCTTCTTGGCCAGGTCAGCCTTGGCAGCGCCATTGCCGGACTTCTGTTCGGCGTAATAGGCCGCGATGTCGGCCATGTCCTGCTCGGACAGGGGGGCAGCCATGCCCTGCATGGTGGGGTTGACGCGCTTGCTGGCCTTGAAGTCCTGCAATTGCTTGAACGTGTACTTGGCATTCTGGCCCGCCAGGCGCGGGAAACCGCCGGGGTTGTTGCCATCGGCACCGTGGCAGGCACCGCAGGCTGCTGCCTTGGTCTGGCCGGCAGTGGCATCGCCCTTGGGCAGGGGAGCGGCCTGGGCCATGGAGGCAAGGCCCAGGGAAAGCAGGGCAGCAAAAAGCTTCTTCATTTTATATTCCGTCTTGATGATGCTGAATCAGTTGGACATGAACTTGATCAGGGCCTTGAAGTCCGCGTCGGTGCAATCGGTGCACAGGCCCTTGGGCGGCATGGCCTTGAAGCCGTTCTTCACGCTGTTCAGAAGCGCCGCATCGCCCTTCTTGAGACGCGGAGCCCAGGCAGCCTTGTCGCCCTTCTTGGGAGCGCCGGCGGCCCCACTGTTGTGGCAGGCCGCGCAGGCCTTGTTGTACTTGTCCTGGATCCCGGCTGCCTGCGCAGTGGACACCCCGGCAAAAAGACCTGCAATAACGGCAGCAAGAAGGATTTTCTGCATGGCTTTCTCCGGCGCCCGAGGCGAAGAATCAAAGGATGAGAAGGCAAAATTGCCGCACGATCGTTGGGGGATCCGGGCAAAGCCGGCGGATTATATACCAGTGTAAAACGCGGCAATACCCCTTAAGATGCCGTTGATTTTCAATAGCCTGCCTAACTTTCATGACCTCGTCTCAACATCCAGTCCTGGTTCTCACCGCGCGGGCACGCTTCCTGACCAGTGCGCCGACTCTGGCACAGTGCCCCCCCGATGCCGGGATGGAGGTGGCCTTTGCGGGACGCTCCAATGCAGGCAAGTCGAGCTGCATCAACACGCTGGCCCGGCAGAAACAGCTGGCCCGTGCCTCCAAGACCCCGGGCCGTACTCAGCTGATCAACTTTTTCACACTGGATGAAAGCCGCCGCCTGGTCGACCTGCCGGGATACGGCTATGCCAAGGTTGCGCACGGCATGAAAGAAGAATGGCAACGCCACCTGGGCACCTACCTCCAGGAGCGTTACAGCCTGCGCGGCCTCGTCCTGCTCATGGATATCCGCCACCCCCTCACCGAGTTCGACCGCAACATGCTGGCGTGGTCGGCTGAAAGGCAGCTGGCTGTCCACTGCGTGCTGACCAAGGCCGACAAGCTGAACCGGGGCCCGGCCATGAATGTGCTGCAGGCCGTGAAGAAGGAACTTGCGGCCTCGGGGTTCGGAAGCAGCGCCCAGCTCTTCTCGGCCCTCAAGGTGGAAGGGCTGGAAGCCTTGGGCGACAAGCTCGGCGAATGGCTGGAATATCCACCGCCTGCCGACTTGCCGGTGGAGGCCAAGGCGCGTCTCGCCTGAGTCGGTGTATCCCGACACCTGCGCATTGAAAAAGCCGGCGATTGCCGGCTTTTTAATTTTCCTTTCCGGCGTCAGTGTGCCTCGTCCCAGTTGCTGCCGACGCCGACGTCCACCACCAGCGGCACCGCAAGCTGCGCGGCTGCGCCCATCTTCTCCCGCACCAGCTCGCTGACTGCGGCAATCGCCTCCTCGCGCACTTCCAGCACCAGTTCGTCATGTACCTGCATGATGAGGCGGGCCTTCTCCTGCATGCCGTCCAGCGCAGCATCGACGCCGATCATGGCGCGCTTGATGATGTCGGCCGCCGTGCCCTGCATGGGCGCATTGATGGCGGCGCGTTCCGCGGCCTGCCGCTGCGCCAGATTTTTGCTGTTGATATCGCGCACCATGAGGCGCCGGCCGAACAGCGTTTCGACATAGCCATTCTGTGCCGCCTGCTGGCGGGTGCTTTCCATGTAGAGCTTCACGCCGGGATAGCGGGCGAAATACATCTCCACGTAGCTCTGGGCTTCGCTGCGCCCGATGCCGAGCTGCTTCGCGAGCCCGAACGCCGACATGCCGTAGATGAGTCCGAAGTTGATGGCCTTGGCATTGCGGCGCTGGTCGGACGTCACCTGGTCGATGGGCACGCCGAATACTTCCGCCGCCGTGGCACGGTGCACGTCTTCGCCGTGCCGGAAGGCATCGAGCAGGCCTTGATCGCCGGAAAGATGCGCCATGATGCGCAACTCGATCTGCGAATAGTCGGCTGCCAGCAGCCGGTACCCCTGCGGGGCCACAAAAGCTTGGCGGATGCGGCGCCCGGCCTCGGTGCGGATGGGAATGTTCTGCAGGTTGGGGTCGCTGGAAGACAAGCGGCCGGTCGCCGCCACGGCCTGATGATAGGACGTGTGCACGCGTTTCGTTTTCGGATTCACGAGCTCCGGCAGCTTGTCGGTGTAGGTCGACTTCAGCTTGGCCAGCGAGCGGTGCTCCAGCAGCAGGCGCGGCAGCGGATGATCGAGCTGCTCAAGAACATCCTCTGCCGTGGAGTACTGCCCGGAAGCGGTTTTCTTCGGCGCCGGAATGCCGAGCTTCTCGTAGAGGATATGCCCGAGCTGCTTGGGCGAACCCAGGTTGAATTCCTGGCCGGCCAGGGCATATGCCTCTTTTTCCAGTGCGACGATGCGCTCGCCCAGCTCGCGGCTTTGTGTGGCGAGCATGCTGCAGTCGATGAAGGTGCCGTGGCGCTCCATTTTCTGCAGGATGGGTGCCAGCGGCATCTCGATGTCGCGGAAGATCGATTCCAGCTTCGGCTCGTGCGCAAGTCGCGGCGCGAGAACATCGTGCAGGCGTTGCGTGATGTCGGCATCCTCCGCGGCGTAGTGCGCAGCGCGTTCGACCTCGACCTGGTTGAAGGTGAGCTGCTTGGCACCCTTGCCGGCGACCTCCTCGAAGGTGGTGGTCTTCACGCCGAGATACAGCGCCGCCATGTCGTCCATGTTGTGTCGCGTGGCGGTGGCATCGACCACGTAGGAAGCGAGCATCGTGTCGAAGGCGAAGCCGCGCAGTGCAATGCCGTGGTTGGCGAGCACATGGATGTCGTACTTCAGGTGCTGGCCGATCTTGCCGATGGCCGGGTTCTCGAGCACCGGCCTCAGGCGCGCGAGCACGCTGTCGCGGTCGAGCTGGTCCGGCGCACCGAGATAATCGTGCGCGAGCGGGATGTACCAGGCTTCGTAGGCTGCAAGCGCAAAGGAGATGCCGACGATGCGGGCCTGCATGTAGTTCAGGCTGTCCGTCTCGGTATCGACGCAGAAGGCCGTGGCATTCTCCAGCGTCTGCAGCAGCGCCGCGAAACCTTCCTCGGTGAAGATGGTGTGGTAGTGCACATCGGCCGGTGGCGGTGGCGCCAGCACCGGCTCGCCACTGCCCTGCGACTGCAGCTCGCTGTGCCAGCTGCGGAATTCGAGCGCATCGGTCATGTCCAGCAAGGTGGCGTGGTCGGGTGCTCCAAGATGCAGGTCGTTGTACGTGAGCGGCAGCTCGACGTCGCACTTGATGGTCGCCAGCTGGCGCGCCATGCCGAGGACATCCAGTGAGGCACGCAGGTTCTCGCCCGCCTTGCCCTTGACGCTGTCGGCTCGCCCCAGCAACGCATCGAGCGAACCGAATTCCTGCAGCCACTTCGCGGCGGTTTTCGGCCCGACCCCCGGCACGCCCGGGATGTTGTCGACGGAATCGCCGACCAGGGCGAGATAGTCGATGATGCATTCGGGCGGCACGCCGAATTTCGCGATCACGCCTTCGCGGTCCAGCACCGTGTCGGTCATGGTGTTGATCAGCGTAACATTGGCATCGACAAGCTGGGCGATGTCCTTGTCGCCGGTGGAGATCAATACCGGCACGCCGGCCCGGGATGCCTGCCGCGCCAGCGTGCCGATGACGTCGTCGGCCTCCACGCCCGGCTCGCACAGCATGGGCAGGCCCATCGCCCGGATGAGCTGGTGCAGCGGCTCGACCTGGCTGCGCAGGTCGTCCGGCATGGGCGGGCGATGCGCCTTGTATTCCGGATAGATGTCGTCGCGGAAGGTCGGCCCCGAGGCGTCGAAGACCACCGCGATGTGGGTCGGGCCGTAGGTCTTGATCAGCTTCTGCAGCATGTTGACCACACCCTTGATGGCGCCCGTGGGGCGGCCGTCACGCGTGGTGAAGGGCGGCATGGCGTGGAAGGCACGATAGAGATACGAAGAGCCGTCGACGAGAATCAGGGGGGCGGACATGGGGGCGGCCGTGGCGAAAATTTTCGGGCAGGGTAGCTCAGAACGCCGGGCCTGTCGCCAGCGCCGGGGCAGCGCCGATCCCGGCAGTTGCTATGATCAGGGTACCGCCACGGAATAGCGTCCATGTCTGTCTACACCCTGCTCACTGCTGTCGACATCCAGTCCTTCCTGGACCAGTACGCCCTGCCGCCGCTGGGAGGCTTTGCCCCCATCAAGAGCGGTATCGAGAACAGCAATTACTTCGTGACGCTGGTGGATGGCCGCGAGCTCGTGCTCACGCTGTTCGAGGAGTTGCCGGCGGCCGAGGCCGGCGTGCTGGGTCCGATGCTGTCGCATCTGGAAGCCTGCGGCGTGCCGGTGGCGACGCCGCTCAGGAACGATGCCGGCCTTTTCCTCGGCCTGCTGCTCGGCAAGCCGGCCCAGCTCGCACCCCGGCTGCCGGGCTCGCATCCGTCGCAACCGGACCGGCGCCAGTGCGCCGCCATGGGCGAGGCGCTGGCGCACCTGCACATTGCGCTGCAGGGGTATCCGCTGGAGCGTGCCAATGCGCATGGTGCGGCCTGGTGGGACGCCGTCGCCCGGCGCTGGCAGGGCCAGCTGCCGCCGCCCGAGCGAACGCTGCTGCAGCGCATCCTGCAACTGTATGCCGACACCTGCGCCCGCCACCCTGAATTGCCCGGCGGCCTCATCCACGGCGACCTGTTCCGCGACAACACGCTTTTCATGGACGACACCGTCACGGCGGTTCTGGATTTCTCCGAAACCAGCCACGACCACTGGCTGCTCGACATCGCCATCACCGTCAACGATTTCTGTCGTGTCTGGCCGACGACCGAACCCGATCCGGCGCGCCGGGCAGCCTTCCTCGACGGCTATGAGCACGCACGTCCGCTGCTGGCTGCCGAGAAGGCGGCGCTGCCGGTTTTCCTGGCCGTGGCCGCCATGCGCTTCTGGCTGTCACGCCTCGATATCGGCGAGCGCAACCGTGCCGAGAATCGCGGCGGCGAGCATGTGCTGGAGAAGGATCCGGCAGAGATGCAGCTGCTGGCGAGCCAGCTCCTCGGCCAGATAGCTGGCGACTGAGCCGGCGTCAGCCTGCCGTGAGGCAGCGATGGACCGCTGCCGCGATCAAGGCAAGGCCTTTCTCGAAGCCCTCGCTGTCCAGCGGGGCGGCCGCAAACAGCTCGTCCACTTCCGCCATCGGCATGGCACGCCCGCGACTGGCCTGCTGCACGAGCTTCCTGTCGAAGCCCGGCTCGCCGATGAAGCAACCGATACGCTCGCGCTCGATACGCTGCGCCATCAACAGGAAATGGCGCGCCCCCGGCTTGCTCTCCGGACTGGCCATGAGGCTGCCGCGGTACTGCAGCAGCAGCAGCGGCTCCAGGTACTGATAGGCATCGTGATAGGCGACGTAGGTGCGCGCCGGCAGCGGCCGGAAACGCGCCGCCTGCTGCGCCTTGAACCGGGCCAGGCGTCCGGCAAACGCTTCGGCATTGCGACGGTAGGTACCGGCTTTCGCCGGTTCGCGCGCCGCCAGCGCTTCGGCCAGGGCGCGTGCGATGACGGCGGCATTGTCCGGGTCTACCCAGACATGGGCGTCCACCGT
>JAJNDL010000434.1 GCA_021156385.1 Moraxellaceae bacterium
ACCGGTGCGATGCGCGAGCCCTTCACCGGACCGTGCAGGCCGAGCTGGAAGACGTCGTCGCGCACCACCTGCGGGTTGTAGGTGGCGAAATTGCGCGTCTCGCCGCCCTCGTAGTGGTGGCGCTCGGTCTTCCAGTTGGCCTGGATGGGCAGGTGGCAGCCGCCGCAGCTCGTGGTCCAGGAGGTGTGGCAGGTGAAGCAGGTCATCTTTTCGTTGTCGTGCGCCAGCGATTCCACGCCGGGGCCCCATTCGCCCTGGCGGCCCTTCTCGCCCGCGGCCATGAGCTTGGCGCGCGAGGCCTTCTGGTTGTACTGCGGGTGGTTCGGGTTCACCGAGTCCTTCACCAGCGAGACTTCCCACTCCTTCTTCGGGTCGAGCGCGGCGCGCTGGTAGAGCTTGCCGCCGCGCCACTCGAAGCGCAGGCGGCCGTCCTGCACGCGCTGCAGCGCGAGGTCGGTGCCGCCGGGCGGCGCGGCCGGGCCGCTGGTGCGCAGCGTCGGGTATTTCGTGGCGGTGCCGTGGCAGTCGGCGCAGTCGATCTCGATGGCGGCGGCGACTTCGCCGTAGATATGGCCGTTGCCGTGCGCGTCCTGGGCAAAGTGGCAGTCCACGCACTGCATGCCCTTCTCCATGTGGATGGAGGTCATGTGCACGGCCTTGCTGAACTTGTGCGCGTCGTCGTCGGGGATGACGTTGTTGTGCTTGTCGAGCAGGGCGCCGTGGCGGTCGCGCTTGTACACGGCGCGGAAGTTCCAGCCGTGGCCGTGGTAGTCGGCGAACTGCGTGTCCTTCAGCTTCGGGTTGAGGCCGGAGACCTCCTTCAGGAATTCCGGATCGCTCCACTTGCCGCGGATGGCGGCTTCTTCCGGATTGCGCTCGAGGATGTCGCGCGCTTCTTTATCGGTTGGGTACTTCTGCTTTTCCGGCCACATGTGCGGCGCATCCGACTCGTAATCCCACATCGTGTAGCCGTAGAAGCTGTTCACGAAGATGTTGGGCTGGTGCATGTGGCAGACCATGCACTGCGAGGAGGGGATGGCGCGCGTGAAGACGTGCCTGAGCGGATGGCCGGCCTCGTCCTTCGGGATCGTGGGGTCCACGGTCTGCGTCTTGCCGTCGTTGCCGAAGGCCGCGTAGGGGCCGCTGTGCAGCGGATCGCGGTCGTTGGCGTAGGGCGTGTGGCAGGCGGTGCAGCCCGAGGAGCGGTAGTCGCCGGGCTGGTCGTTGGTGCCCAAGAACCAGAGGTGCGGGTCGTTGAGGCGGGTCTTGGTGACGTTGATCAGCGGCACCGCGATACGGCTGCCGGTGCCGGGGCCGCGATTGGACTGCTTGATGTCGGGGCGGCCCGGCTCGTCGAGCTTCTGCAGCACGCCGGTCGAGTTGGGCAGGCCTACTTCCGGGAAGGCGCTGGAGATCACGCGGCCGCCGCTTTCGAAGACGCGGAACACGTCGGCGGGCGGCGCGGTTTCCCAGGCCGGCAGCGGCGCGAGCTTCGGCAGCAGGCCCTTCGCGATCATGAGCGGCGTCGGCGGCACTGGCGCCACGAGCTGCGCGGGCTGGCTGTCGTGCGTATAGGCCTCGCCGACGATGTAGCGCTTGTACGGCAGGATGCCGTTGTTGTACGCCGCGCCGCCCCAGAGCATGGCCGAGGTCGACATCAGGCTGCGCTCCTGCGCCTGGATGACGGGCAGGTGGCAGGCGCCGCAGGCCTCGCGGGAGGCCGGATAGCGCCAGAATTTCTCGTCGCGCGGCAGCACGTGCGCCAGGTCCATCGCCTGGCGGTAGGCGGCGCTGTTGTTGCCCTTGTATTCGGCGCCTTCGGGGCGCTTCACGGTGGCGTTGCCGCCGTGGCAGTCGGCACAGCCCAGCACCACGCCGGGGTTCTCGTGCATGGTGTGGCTGTCGGTGCTCCAGTGGCAGCTGCGGCAGCCCTCGCTCTTCTGCTGCGCCACGGCACGCGACTGGGCCTTGGGCGCGGGTGGCGCCATGGTGTAGCTGCGTTCGACCAGCTTGTGGCCGCCGCTCGCCTGCGCGGCCGGCACCTGCAGCAGCAGGAAGACGGCGGTGAGCAGAAGCAGCAGGGTCGAGGGCCGGAGAGCGTTGGGCATGGTCAGTAGGCCAGGATCACGTTGAGCAGCCCCGAGTAGAGCGGCAGGGTCTTGTTGTCGGCATAGAGCTCGCGCAGGCCCTCGCCGGGCAGCAGCGCGGCAAAGGAGCCCGTGATGACGATGTTCTGCGAGAACAGCGGGCGGTACTGCACACCGATCGAGAAGTCGGTGCCGAGGCTCTCGTTCGGCGCCTTCTGGTTGCGCAGCACGCCCAGCACCTCGGTCTCGTTGAAGCGCAGCAGCGAAACATTGCCGAGCACGCGCAGCGTCGGCAGCACGTCGAGGTCGGCGCCGACACCGAGCAGCGTCAGCCCGGGATTCACGAAGTTGGACTGGCCCTTGTCCTTCGAGGAACGCAGCGAAGGCAGCACGCCGTTGCGGCCGGAGAGCGCGACGCCCCCACCCCCCACCAGCGGCACGGCCTGGCGGATGAAGAAGCTGGTGTCGGCGCCGGCGAACTGCGGGTTCTCGAGGATGGCGTCGAAACCGCCGGCGGTGTCGTTGAAGGGATCCTTGTCGCCGGAAGCGTAGAGAAAGTTGCCGCGCACGCGGATCCAGTCGAAATCGCGCGAGAGCTCGGCGGCCGTGAAGAAGGCCTGGATGTCCTGTTGGCGCTGCGCCAGCGGATGGCGCTCGTCTTCGCCCAGCGCAAGGTAGGCCGAGGCACTGAGGCCGTAGCGGCCGAGGCGGCCGTCACCGTTGTAGCCGAGGTAGGTCACGCGGTAGTCGTGCGGGCGCACATCGCCCATCACGGCCGGGCGCACCAGGAAGCCGTTGTCGTCGTAGTAGTCGGCGGCGTCTTCGCGGTTCTCGTTGTGCGCGAAGACGAACTGGCTGGTGAAGCCGAGGCGCGGAAAATCCTGGCGGTAGGCGTTGAAGAAGAACACGTCGTCGTCGCGCAAGTCCTGCGAGAGGTCGTTGAGGCCGCTGTTGGTGTCCTTCTCGATGCGGCGCGCCCAGCCCAGGTTGTACTGCCAGCGGTTGTTGTCGCGGTTGCCGAAGAGGCGGATGGCGAGGGCGTTGTCCTGGAAGAGGAAGCCGCGGAAGTCGAGCTGCAGGGGCTGGATGCCGACACGCAGGCTGTCGAAGTCGTAGCGCTCCGAGACGTTGCGCAGGTGCTTGTCGATGAACAGCTCCTGCATGCCGACGAACTTGTCGGAACGCTCGACGCCGCGCACCGGGTCGACGCGCAGCGCACGCTCCTCTTCCACGCGCGAGCGGTTGTAGTTGAACACCGGGACGATGCGGAACTCGTAGTCAGGCGGCCGGAACGTGGTGTTGCCCTGCACCAGGCTGAGGTTGACGATGAGGTTCTCGACGAAGGTGGACTGGTCGATGTCGCCGTAGATGTCGAGCCGGCCGGGCTGGCCCGTGGTCTGCGGGCCCACCGGCGTCGGCAGGCCGCGCATCTCGAAGGTGGTGTCGGAGATCAGGCCGAGGTTGAAGAAGAGGTCCGGCGCGAGGTGCTGCAGCACCGGCAGGTCGCCCTTCAGCACGTTCTGGTTGTAGGGGTCGTAGAGCGGGAACCGGAAGCCCAGCGCCTGCATGATGCGCCAGCGGTCCGGCACCGGCACCGATTCGCGCGGCAGCGCCGG
>JAJNDL010000040.1 GCA_021156385.1 Moraxellaceae bacterium
GTGGCTGCGCGCCGCGCAGAGCGGCCGCATCGACACGCAGGCGCAGCGCCAGCCGTCCGAACCGCCGTTGTGGGAGTGGACGGCCGACTGCTGGAGCGACGGCAGCGATGCCGGGGCGGCGGACTGCCAGAGCCGCGTGCTGGTCGGCGGCGAGATGACGGCCAGCGGTCCCTGGGGACGTGCCCCGATGGGCGCGCGTCGTCCGGCCGCCTCCTTCCGCCTGGTGCTCGAGCTGCACTGAAAAGCTGAACAGGAATCGCCGCGCCACATGGCTTCAGCCATTTGCAGGTCCGCCGCACCAGGCCATGAAAAAGCCCCGCATCAGCGGGGCTTTTTCATGGCAGTGGCGATCACTGCTTCGCTTCGATCTGCAGCTGGGACGTGTTCACGGTCTTCACGCCCTTGATGTTCTTCGCGACCTGCACGGCGCGATCGAACTCCTGCTGCGAACCCACGGTACCGGACAGGCTCACGGTGCCGTTCATGGTCTTCACGCCGATGTTGAGGCCCTTGGTGATGTGGTCGGCGAGCAGCGTGGATTTCACCTTGGTGGTGATCCAGCTGTCGGAGGCCACGCGCTCGGCGCGCTTGCCACTGCCTTTCTGCTGCGCGGTGGCACCGGTGCCGACGGTGACCTGGTTGTCGATGCTGGCGACACCTTCGACCTGGCGGGCCAGATCCTCGGCGGCCTGCTTCGCGGCATCGTTCTTCACGTTGCCGGTGAGGGTGACGATGCCGTTGGCGGTGTCGACGTTGATGTCGGTGGCCTTCACGCGGTCGTCGGCCATCAGCTTGGCCTTCACCCGCGTGGTGATGGCGGCGTCGTCCATGCGCTGGCCGGCGGTGCGGTTGTCCTCGGCCATCGGGCTGCTGTTGTCACGGGTCGCGGCCGGGCTGCGGTTGTCCTGCGTGGCGGCCGGGCTCCTCGGCTCGGTCGAGGGTGAGGCGCCATAACCTTCCGCCAGCGCCAGTGAGCTCGCGCCCGTCATCACGACAAAAGAGGTGGTCATCACAAGCTTCTTCATGTTCATGGCATTTTTCCTTTTCAGACCAGGGAACAGTGGCAGAAATAGAATCAGACGAAGGGATGATCCGCTGTAGGCGCTGCGTGTGAATGGATGGGGCTGATGTTGCCGGTGCTGCCGCTGCGTATGAGCTCAGCCACTTTTGCGGGGAGGCGATAACACAGCGACACAAGCACGCACTTTTGAGGTGGCGCTGTCGCGCTGCCGTACCACCACCCGTGCTCCGGAGCGCAGCGTCCGGGCACGGGGCAGGGAGGAAAGTATTTTTATTCGGCTGTCACGGGCCGTAATCGGCGCGTGACGGATGTAAGGCAATCGCGCTGGCGTCAGGGCTTGCCGGGATAGGTGGCGAGGACGCGCTCCTTGCCCTGCCGGTCCACGCCGACAACGTGATAGGTGACGCTCACGTTCGGCACCTCCATGCCGGGCGAACCCGCGGGCATGCCGGGCACGGCGATGCCGGCGAGGTCCTTCTGCCGCTCCAGCTTCACGATCTGCTCCGCCGGCACGTGGCCCTCGACGAACTTGCCGCGGTAGACACCGGTGTGGCAGGAGCCGAGGCGGTTGGGCACGGCGAGCTTCTTCTTCACCACGCTCATGTCGGGCTCGACATGGTCGCGCACGGTGAAGCCGTTGGCCTGCAGGTGCCGGATCCAGTTCTTGCAGCAGCCGCAGTTGGCGTCGCGGTGCACGTCGATGACGCGCGGCTCGGCGGCCTGGGCGCCGGTGCCGAGGAAGAGGGCGAGCAGCAGGGTCTTGCACAGGGGGGATTGCTTCGCGATGGCCATGAACGGGCTCCTTGGTCCGATGCCATCTAGTTGGCGCCGCGGCGCCCGGATTTCAAATGCCGGTCGTCACGTTTTCACGCCGCGCAGGCGCAGCGCATTGCCAACCACGCTGGCCGACGACAGGCTCATGGCCGCCGCGGCCAGCATCGGGCTGAGCAGCCAGCCGGTGAGGCCGTACAGCAGGCCGGCCGCCACCGGGATGCCGAGCGCGTTGTAGACCAGCGCGAACAGCAGGTTCTGGCGCATGTTGGCGACGGTGGCCGCGGACAGCAGCCGCGCCCGCGCGATGCCGCGCAGGTCGCCCTTCACCAGCGTCACGGCGGCACTGTTCATGGCCACGTCGGTGCCGGTGCCCATGGCGATGCCGACATCGGCGGCGGCGAGGGCCGGGGCGTCGTTGATGCCGTCGCCGGCCATGGCAACGACCTCGCCGCTCTTCTGCAGCGCCGCGACCAGCGCCAGCTTGTCGGCCGGCTTCACCTCGCCGTGCACCTCGTCGATGCCGAGCTCCGCGGCGACGGTGCGTGCGGTGGCGAGCCCGTCGCCGGTGGCCATCACCAGGCGCAGGCCGGCTTCGCGCAGCAGTTGCACGGCCGCGGGCGTCGTCACCTTGACCGGATCGGCCACGGCAACGAGGCCGAGCAGCACGCCCTCCTGCGCGAGGAACATCACGCTGGCGCCGCTGCCGCGCTGCGCTTCCGCAGCCTCCGCCTGCGCGGCGATGTCGACGCCGTCCTGGCGCATCAGCGCGGCATTGCCGAGCGCGAGCCTTTTGCCACCGACGCTGCCGCGCACGCCGATGCCCGAGGCCGACTCGAAGCCTGCCGCGTCGTCCAGCGGCAGGTTGCGCTCGCGCGCCGCGGCGACGATGGCCGCGGCCAGCGGATGCTCGCTGCCCTGGTCGAGGCTGGCGGCGAGGCGCAGCACTTCATCGGCAGCCACGCCATTCACCGGCGTGACGGCCCGGAACACCGGGCGGCCCTCGGTGAGCGTGCCGGTCTTGTCGACGATCAGCGTGGTGACGCGGCGCAGGTGCTCGATGGCGGCGGCGTCGCGGAACAGCACGCCGGCACCGGCGGCCTTGCCCGTGGCCACCATGATGGACATCGGCGTGGCCAGGCCGAGCGCGCAGGGACAGGCGATGATGAGCACTGAGACGGCATTGATGAGGCCGAACAGCCAGCCCTGCGCACCGCCGAGCAGGCCCCAGCCGAAGAAGGTGAGCACGGCGACGGCCACCACGCCGAGCACGAACCAGCCCGCCACGACATCGGCCATGCGCTGCATGGGTGCCCTGGAGCGCTGCGCTTCCGCCACCATCTGCACGATCTGCGCGAGCATGGTCTGCGCGCCGACTTTCTCCGAGCGCATGACGAGGCTGCCCGAGGTGTTCAGCGTCGCGCCGATGACGCGGTCGCCGGGCCGGCGCGTGACCGGCAGCGGCTCGCCGGTGAGCATGGATTCGTCGACCGGGCTGGTGCCTTCGGTGACGAGGCCGTCCACCGGCACCTTCTCGCCGGGCCGCACGCGCAGCAGGTCGCCGACGTGCACGTGCGTGAGCGGAATGTCTTCTTCCGTGCCGTCGTCACGGATGCGCCGCGCGGTCTTCGGCGCGAGGCCGAGCAGGGTCTTTATGGCGGCGGACGTCTGCGCGCGCGCCTTCAGTTCGAGCAGCTGGCCGAGCAGCGTCAGCGAGATGATCGCGGCGGCGGCCTCGAAGTAGACGCCGACGCGGCCGTGCATCGTGAAACCCGCGGGGAACAGGCCGGGGGCCAGCGTGGCGACGACGCTGTAAAGGAACGCCGCGCCGGTGCCGAGCCCGATCAGCGTCCACATGTTCGGGCTGCGATTGATGACGGACTGCCAGCCGCGCACGTAGAACGGCTTGCCGGCCCAGAGGATGACCGGCAGCGAGAGCAGGAGTTCGATCAAGCTTTGCTGTGTGCCGTGCAGCCAGCCCAGGCGATGCCCGAGCATGGCGAGGACGACGACGATGACCGTGAAGGGCAGGGACCAGACGAAGCGTCGGCGGAAATCCGCCAGCTCCGGATTTTCTTCTCCGGCATCGAGCGGCAGCAGCGGTTCCAGCGCCATGCCGCAGAGCGGGCAGCTGCCCGGATGGTCCTGGCGGATTTCCGGATGCATGGGGCAGGTGTAGATCGTACCCGGCGCCGCAACGGCGGGTTCCTGCCGCTGCGGCGCCAGGTATTTGCCGGGATCGGCGCGGAACTTCTCCAGACAGCGCGGATTGCAGAAGTGGAAGGTCTCGCCGTGCCAGCGCCAGGCGAGCGATTCCGGCGTCACGGCCATGCCGCACACGGGGTCGCGGAGGGCGCCAGCGGAAGCGGGCGCAGCATCGGGATTGCCATGCGCATCGCGGGGTTCGCGTTCGTGCCCGGCGCTTGCGTCTTGCGCTGCCTGCAGTGCAGCGTGGTGGCCGGCATGCGCCTGTGCCGATCCATCTGCGCCGCCTCCGGCATTTTTCTCCGCATGCGCGGCAGAGGAGGGCGTGGCACTCGCCGCATGCCCGCAACATTCCTTCTCGCGTTCAGCCATGGTCCCCGGCTCCCTGAATGAGTTTCCTGCGCCAGTGCAGGAAGGTTTAAGACTGGCTGCGTTTCCGCGCAGCCGCCAATGCAGGCGCGCATGCGGTGCATCAACTTCCGCAGCCACTGTCGCCGGCAGGCGCAAGCGCGGCCTTGATCCACATCAAGGGGCAAGGCAACGACCTTCATATACTGGCCGCATCGACACTCCCGCCGGAAACTCCCATGTCATTCGCCGTACGCTGGGACACGGACCTGATCCGCCGCTATGACCTTGCCGGACCGCGCTACACATCGTATCCGACCGCACCGCAGTTCCATGCCGGCATCGGCCCCGCGGAATTCCGCGCGGCGCTGAACGCCAGTCGCGATGTCGCGCGTCCGCTCTCGCTGTACGTGCACGTGCCGTTCTGCAGCAGCCTCTGCTACTACTGCGGCTGCAACAAGGTCGTCACGACCGATCACGGCAAGAGTGCGTCCTATCTCGACCATCTCGAAAAGGAAGCACGCACGGTGGCGGCGGAACTGGATCGCACCAGCCAGTCCGTCGAGCAGCTGCACCTGGGCGGCGGCACGCCGACCTTCCTCGGCCACGCCGAACTGCGCCGCCTGATGGACATCCTGCGCCGCAACTTCCGCCTGCGCGACGACGACCAGGGCGATTACAGCATCGAGATTGATCCGCGCGCCTGCGATGCGGAGACGATGCGTTTGCTGCGCGAACTCGGCTTCAACCGCGTCAGCCTGGGCGTGCAGGACATCGATCCGGCCGTGCAGCAGGCGGTGAACCGCGTCCAGCCACTCGCCATGACCGAGGCCATGGTGGCGGCGGCGCGCGCCAACGGCTTCCGCTCGCTCAACATCGACCTGATCTACGGCCTGCCGCTGCAGACCGAAGCCGGCTTTGCACGCACGGTGGAGGCCATCATCGCGCTGCGTCCGGACCGGCTCTCGCTCTTCAACTACGCGCACCTGCCGGAGCGCTTCAAGGCCCAGCGCCTGATCCGCGACACGGACCTGCCGGCGCCGGCGGCCAAGCTCGCCATGCTGCAGGACAGCATCGCGCGGCTCATGCAGGCCGGCTACCGCTACATCGGCATGGACCATTTCGCGCTGCCGGAAGACAGTCTGGCGCAGGCCCAGGAAGCAGGGGGCCTGCACCGCAATTTCCAGGGCTACACCACGCACGCGCACTGCGACCTGGTCGGCCTCGGTGTCTCCGCCATCAGCCAGGTCGGCAACCTGTATGCGCAGAACAACGCCAACCTCAAGGCCTGGGAGGAGCTGGTCGAGGCGCAGGGACTGGCCACCATCAAGGGCTTGCGCGCCGGCTTCGACGACCGTCTGCGGCGCGCCGTGATCCAGCGCCTGATCTGCGATTTCCGGCTCGAGTTCGCGCCCCTCGAGGAAGACTTCGACATCAGCTTCCGCAGTTACTTCAGCAATGTCCTGCCGGCGCTGCAGCGCATGGACCGCGACGGGCTGCTGCAACTGACCGAAGACGGCATCGAGATCCGGCCGGCCGGCCGTCTGCTGGTGCGCTCCGTGTGCATGCTGTTCGACCGGCACCTGGCGGAGCAGAGCCACCGGCGGTTCTCGCGCGTCATTTGAAGCCGGCATTCCCGGCCGGCACCAAACCATATCCGCGGCAGTCGCGAGCTGCCTGGCTTGCTGATGGGGAAACAATAATGACTCCAGGCGCCGGCGTTCATCCCGTTGCCGGCTCCGGAGTTCGTGCCGTTATCTCTCAATCCCGATCCGTAGAGCGGGGCGGTTCACCGGAACCGGCCCGGGAAGTTGCTGCAGCCCTGGAAACCGCGATATTTTTCGCCATATCCAATATTTAACATAATATACATTATGCGATATTTATATGGAGGTTCAGGCCCCCGGGAATCCAGCCCGCAACCGGGACAAAACCGCCGTATTGCCGCGTTTGTAAAGTTGACACCGGCGCGGCAGCATTCGCGCTCCCCATCGGTATCTGAACCGGCTTCCGTCCAGGTGATGCGCATGAACGATCGCGTGAGCACTCCGCAGCCCGTCATGGCACGGCTGCGTGCCGAGACCCGCGATGCCCACGCGCGCATCGAAGCCACGCCGTTTTTCCGCGCGCTGGCCGACGGCAGCCTCGGGCCGGCCGGCTATGCATCCTGGCTGCGGGCGCTCGCCGTCCTGCACGAAGCCGTCCGCCATGTGCTGGCCCGCAGCCGCGCTCCCGTGCTGCAGCCGTTCCGGGAATGCCTGCCGGACCGCCTGGCGCTGCTGGACCGCGATCTCGTGCATTTCCACGGCCAGGGCCTGGCCGAAAGCGAAGCCGCCATCCTGCGTGCCCATGTGCTGGCACAGGCCATCCGCCTGCAGGGCCTGGCGACGCCAGCCTTCCTGCTCGGGGCGCTCTATGTGTTGGAGGGTTCGGCACTGGGCGGCCTCGTGCTGCGCGACCAGGTGGCGCGCAGCCTCGGCCTCGAGGATGGCAACGGCACCGCCTATCTTGCGGGCCGCGGCAAGGAAACCCAGCAAGGCTGGCAGGCCTTCGGCCGGCAGATGGAGTCGGCCGTGGTCGCACCAGTCGAACAGGACACCGCCATAGCTGCGGCCGGCGCCATGTTCGCGGGACTCCTGGAAATCGCCGAAGTGCTGCACCGGCCGGAGTCCGCCAGGAAGCATCGCGTGCAGGAACTGAATGCCGAGGCCGGCGGCCACGCCGTCACCGAGGATGCGCAGGAGCTGCAGGCGGCACTCCTCGCCGGCGAGAAAACCTGGACCCGCTTTCCCTACTATCGCTGGCGTTACGGCGACCGCGGCCTGGCGTTTACGCGCAGCGACAGCGCCTGGCTGGCGCAACTGGCGCAATTCGAACAGGAATTCGTCGACCAGCAGGTGCGCTGGCTGGCGCGGGTGCTCGCCGCCCGCGGCATGCCGCGCCTGCTGCTGGAACAGCATCTGCAGGAATTGCAGGCGGAACTCGTCGTGGCCAGGCCGGAATGCGAGGCAGCCTATGCGCGCCTCGGTATCGCCGCCGAAGGTCTCGCGCGATCCCGCCGCGAGCAGCTCGACGATGCGCAGCTGGAAGCGCTGGCGCAGGAATTCGACCGCCTGGCCGGGGCAGACTGGGCGGCGCGGTTGCCGCACACGGGCGCCCTGCTCGCCGCCGCGACCGCCGACGAAGCCGCCGGCATCTTCGGCGCCGTCACCAGCCTGCGGCCCTGGTTCAGCGATGCGCAGCGCTTTCCGCCGCACTGGATCGCGGCCGTCGACAGTATCCTCGCCGCGGCACATCTCCGTATCGCCGCCCGCGAAGAAGCGGCCGGCTCCCCTGCCCTCTGAACCTTTACGCGGCGATGCTCGCGCGTGCGCCGACCAGTCCGTCGAGCAGCGAGCCGTTGCTGATCACGCCCACCACGCGTCCCGACTTCACCACGAACACGCGGTGGATCCGCTTCGCCTGCATCAGGCACAGCGCATCGAGCAGTGGCGTGTCCGCCTCCACCTGGATGACGGCACGCGTCATGACCTCGCCGACCGTGAGACCGTTGCGCGCGACCTGCTTCAGCAGTTGCGCGAGTTCCTGCCTGCCGAGCTCGTAGCCGA
>JAJNDL010000041.1 GCA_021156385.1 Moraxellaceae bacterium
ACCTGCCTCTGCAATTTCAAAGACGCTGAGCACCGTCATCTGCCACGACGGCTACATAACGCCAGCCCTGCTGGATGGCTGGCACTGCATAGGCGCCACGTTTTCCCCCGACGACTCCGATACGGCCCCCAGGATCCGGGACCAAGAGGAAAACCTCCGGCTGCTGCGTGAAGCCCTGCCCGATCTGGCACACAGCCTGGAGTCAGCCGAAACCTGGCAGGCCCGCGCATCCATCCGCTGCCAAAGCCCGGATTATCTTCCGCTCGTGGGACCTGTGGCCGACTACCGGAAGTTCATGCAGTGCTACGAAGGAATGCGACACGGAAAAATTGCCGCATACCCCGACCTGCCCGCCCTCCCCGGCCTCTACGTGAATCTCGCGCACGGCTCCAAGGGCTTCGGCCAAGCGGGGCTGGCTGCCGAGATCCTGGCGGCAGAACTCAATGACGAGCCGTATCCGGTCTCGCCGCGCGTCCTGGATTCGCTCCACCCCATGCGTTTCTGGATCCGGCAACTGAAGCGGCAGAAATGAAAAGGCCGGCATCAGCCGGCCTCCGGGACTGTCGCGGTCAGCGTCCCCGGAAACTCAGCCCGCCCTCGCGTTCCCACTCGCACCGCACCTGCAGGCTTTCTCCCGGCGAGTGCGATCCGCCGATCGCTTCCCAGATGAAGGTATGCAGTCCCGAGACCTCCGTCTCGAGGTGCACCTTGGCGCTCACCCAGTACATCTGCAGAAGCAGATTTTCGAACTTCTTCATCCAGAGCTCCCACTCGTACTCGATGGCCCGATAGCTGGCGCCGAAATGGATGATCTGGGTCTGGTAGGTGCCGGCCGTTTCGTCGAACCCGGAGACACCGAACATGTCCCTGCAGAAGGGCCAGCCGTCGGCATCCGGCAGCATCTCGACGATGCCGCGGTTGTGTGCCCTACGCACGCGGCGTTCCATCTGCGTGCCGTAAGCGACATCACGCACCACACCGTAGACAATCGATTCCTGGTCCATACCGTCGTCAGTGTCCGTAACTGGCCAAGACCTGCAGGAGTGCCGTTTCGTCGATGACCCGCACGCCGAGCTTCTCGGCATCGGCCAGCTTGGAGCCTGCCGCCTCGCCAGCCACCACGCAATGAGTCTTCTTGGAAACCGAACCCGACACCTTGGCACCGAGCTTCTGGAGCTTCTCCTTGGCCTGGTCGCGACTCATGCTGGCAAGGCTCCCGGTAAGCACCCAGGTCTGGCCGGCAAGGGGTTGCTCTCGCGCGCCTTGCGCCTCCATATCCTGCCAGTGCACGCCTCGCGCGCGCAGCGAGCGCATCACATCCTGATTATGTTCCTGCCGGACAAACGTGGCGATCGACTCTGCCGCAACCGGACCGACATCGGGTACCTGCATGAGATCCTCCTCACTGGCGGCGACAATGGCATCGAGACTGCCGAAGTAGCGTGAAATATTGAGCGCTGTCGACTCGCCGACCTCTCGAATGCCCAGCGCGAACAGGAAGCGCGGCAGCGTCGTCGACTTGCTTTTCTCGATGGCGTTGATGATGTTGTCGGCGAGCTTGTCGCCCATGCGCTCCATGTTGACCAGCTCCTCCTTGCGCAGGCAGTAGAGATCGGCAATGGTCTTTATCAGGCCATGCTCCACCAGCTGATCGATCCACTTGTCGCCAAGACCCTCGATGTCCATCGCACGCCGGGAAACAAAATGCTTGATGGCCTCCTTGCGCTGCGCTGGGCAGAACAGGCCGCCCGAGCAACGCGCAATGGCCTCGTCGTCCGGGCGCTCGATGTCGGAGCCGCAAACAGGACACTGGGTAGGAAGCTGCAGAGGCCGCGTTCCTTCGGGACGCCGGTCGGGCAGGACGCGCACCAGCTTGGGAATTACGTCACCGGCGCGGTAGATCACCACGCTGTCACCGATGCGCACGTCCATGCGCTCGATCTCGTCGAAATTGTGCAGCGTCGCATTGCTGACGGTAACACCACCGACAGCAACCGGCCTGAGGCGAGCCACCGGGGTCAGTGCCCCGGTGCGCCCCACCTGGAATTCCACCGCCTGCAGGACCGTGACGGCTTCCTGCGCGGGAAACTTGAAAGCCGTCGCCCAGCGAGGTGCGCGCGAGACGAAGCCCAGCTCCTGCTGCCACCTGACCGAATCAACCTTGATGACGACGCCATCGATCTCGTAAGGCAGGCTGTCGCGGCGGGCCTGGATGTCGGCGTAGAAAGCCTGGACAAAGTCGCAGCCCTCGCCGCGCCGTATCTCGCCACTGATGCGGAAGCCGATCCCCTTCAGGTGCTGCAGCAGCTCATACTGCGAAGGAGGCGGCTTGAAGCCCTCGCAGCGCACGGCACTGTAGGCATAGAAATCCAGAGGACGTCTTGCCGTGATGCGGGGGTCCAGTTGGCGCAGGCTGCCGGCTGCTGCATTGCGGGGATTGGCAAAGGTCTTCTCGCCCCGCTCTGCCGCCTCTTCGTTGAGCCGGAGAAAGCCCACCTTGGGCATCACGACTTCGCCACGCACCTCGAGCAGTGCAGGCGGCACATCGACTTGCAGGCGCAACGGCACCGACTTGATGGTGCGCACGTTGTGCGTGATGTCTTCACCGGTCAGGCCATCGCCACGCGTCGCAGCACGCACCAGCACACCGTGCTCATACACCAGCGAGATCGCCAGCCCGTCAAGCTTGGGCTCGCAGCAATAAATAATTTGCGGAGCGGAGAAAAGATCGTCTCCCGACCCAAGCAGGTCACCCAGGCGTTCACGGGCGCGACGATCGAAGTCTACGAATTCTTCCCGGGTGAAAACATTGTCCAGCGACAGCATCGGCACTTCGTGGCGAACCGAAGCGAAAGCCGGCATGGCTTCGCCGCCGACACGCTGGGTCGGCGAATCCGGAGTCACGAGGTCCGGGAACTGCCCCTCGAGTTCACGCAGGCGGTGGAAGATCCGGTCGTATTCGCCATCCGGAAGCTCGGGATCGTCGAGCACATAGTAGCGATAGTTGTGATGGCGCAGTTCTGCCCGCAGCCGTTCTATCTCGCGGGCGGCTTCGTCACGCTGCACGGATTGTTTCTCAGGCGGAGGGCCGCTGCATCAGGCGGCGGCGTTCGAATTCCTGCACGCGCTCGCGATAGTGCTCGACCAGCTGACGCGTCAGGGACTGCTGCTGCTCATCCAGGATCTCGCCCTGCAGCTCGGTGGCAAGACGCTTGGCGGTATCGACCATGATGTCGTAGGCCAGAATGCTGGTGACTCCGGGCAGGCTCAGGAAGAAGCTGACCCCCGGCACCTCTTCGCCAGTCATGGCCTCGAGATCGAATGTACCGGGCTCGACGGCCTTGGCCATGCTGAACAGGATGCGTCCCTGCCCCGTCGGCTGCTCGTGACGATGGAAAATCGACATCTCGCCATACCGCAGCCCGTAACTCAGGATGCAGCGCAGCAGGTCTTCACCATTGAAGGGCTGCTGTCGCGCGACCACATGCAGCGCAATGACATCCTGTACATCGGCAAAAGGCTTTTCATCGCTGGCAGTGATGACCGGACGCACCGGGTCGACCGGAGTCTCGTACAGCGCCTGGACACGCCGGCTCGGCTCCTTGCGGGGAAATGGCGGCGGGGCGATCGTCTCGTCGGCGAACATGTCCTGCTGCTCGAGAAGCTTACCCTCAGGCTGCGGGACAGGATTCAGCAGGACGGGCACCTGGTCGTCTTCGGAAGCAGCCGGGGTTGCAGGCTCCGCCTCCCTGGCAGCAGCAGCCCGCAAAGGAGCAGCGGGGGCTATCGGTGCCGGACCAAGTGTCGGGGCCGAGTCCCACTTGTCGCGCTCCATGGTGTCGGCGGCCTCATCGCGAGGGCGTACCCGCACTTTGCCCAGCTCCGGGAAGGAAGTGACCTCGACATCGGGCCCAGGGGGTACGGGCTCGAGCCTGATGCGCAGCTTGCGCTGGTAGTCGCGGAACCACTGCACGACCCGCCAGGCGAGCAGCGCCAAGATTGCAAATCCAACCCCGTACAGAAGTTCCATTTATCCGCCCGCTTAAACGGCCGCCATGGCAGCGGCTTCCTCCACGTTGACCGATACCAGGCGCGACACCCCCGGCTCATGCATAGTAACGCCCATGAGCTGGTGGGCCATCTCCATGGCGATCTTGTTGTGCGTGATGTAGATGAACTGGACCTTTTCTGACATTTCCTCGACCAGGCGTGCATAGCGGCCGACATTGGCATCGTCGAGCGGGGCATCCACTTCATCGAGCATGCAGAACGGCGCCGGGTTGAGCGCGAAGATGGAAAATACCAGTGCCAGTGCCGTCAGTGCCTTTTCGCCCCCTGACAACAGGTGGATGGTGGAGTTCCGCTTGCCGGGCGGTCGCGCCATGATGGCGACCCCGGCCTCGAGCAGATCTTCACCGGTCAGCTCCAGATAGGCATGCCCGCCCCCGAAGACCTTGGGGAAAAGCTCCTGTAAACCCTTGTTGACGCGATCGAAAGTGTCCTTGAACAGCGTACGGGTTTCGCGGTCGATCTTGCGGATGGCGTTCTCCAGGGTTTCCAGCGCCTCGCGCAGATCGGCATCCTGGGCATCGAGATAGGTCTTGCGTTCGGACTGGGCCTGGTACTCGTCGATGGCGGCGAGATTGATCGGACCGAGGCGGGAAATACGGGCCGTGACTTTTTCCAGATCCTCCTGCCACTGTGCCTCGTTCGCCTCTTCCGGGAGCGCGGCAATCACGGTTTGCAGGTCGAACTGGGACTCGGCCAGCTGCTCCTGCAGCGATTCGCGGCGGGAGATGGCGTTCTGCCACTCCAGACGCTGGGTCTGCAGCATGTCGCGCACCTGCTGCGCCTGCTGCTCGGCCTGCTGGCGCTTGCGCTCGTGTTCGCGGAACTCATGCTGGACAGCCTCGAGGTCGCGTCGCACCTCCGTCAGCTCCTTCTCGACCTCGACACGCAGGCTCAGCTGTTCTTCCAGTTGCTGCTGGAACTCACCGCCCGGGTTTTCGAGCTCGAGGAGACTCTCCCTCAGCATCTCGCGGCGCTCGGTCAGATTGGCCAACTGCTCCTGAAGGCGGCTGATACTTTGTGCCAGGGCCGTTTCTCGCGTGCGCAGGGCCTGCATGGTCAAGGCCACCTGGTGGGCAGCATCACGGTCGGCACGGGTTCGCTGGCGGGCCAGGTCCAGCGCCTCACGGGCGAGATCACGCTCACGCAGCAGCTCGTCACGGCGTGCAGCATCCCGGCCCATGGCCTCCAGCGCGTCCTGAAGCACCAGCCGGGCCTCGGCCAGCTGCTCCTGGTCAAGCTTGAGCTGGGCAGACACATCCTCCATTTCTTTTTCGATACGACTGGAGCGGGCGTTGAACTGCTCCAGCCTCACCTGCTTGGCACCGAGCTGAGCCTGGACATCGCCACGGCGACGGGTCGACTGGGACAGCTGACGCTGTGCCTCTTCCCGCTGCAGCTCATGGGAACGCAAAGCCTCGCGCCCGGCCTCCAGTGCAGACTGGCGTTCAGCCAGGGTCGCCTCGATTTCCGCGAGTTGAGCGACAATCTGCGCCAGCTCCTGCTTGCGGGCGAGAACTCCCGACTCGGCCTGGTCCTCACGCACCACACGAAGCCAATTGGGACCAAGCCAGATGCCGTCCCGGGTAACCACCGACTCATGTGCAGCAAGGCGCGTGCGCATCGCCAAGGCCTCGTCCAGGCCGGCACAGGCATAAATACCGGCCAAGAGCCCCGAGGCCTCATTTCCTCGCACGAAGGAAGAGAGAAAAGTGCCGACGCCATTGGTCTGACCAGCGGCTCCGGGTTCAACGAGGGTGACGTGGCCATTGGCCAGATCGTCGAGCTTGGCTGCCAAGCCACCCAGTGACTCGACACAGACAGCCTGCAAATACTCTCCCAGGACGGTTTCAACAGCCCGCTCCCAACCGGCTTCAACCTGGAGATGATCAGCAAGACGGGGCCGACTGGTCAGACCATGCCCCTCGAGCCAGCTGGCCACCCCCGCACCGTGCCCCATTGCGGCCTGCTGGAGGGCCTCCAGTGACGCCTCACGCCCCTTCAGGGATTGCATGCGGGTTTTCAGATTGTCCGCTTCGTTATGAAGCTGGTTGTTGCGGTCGCGCTGGCCGGCAATCGCGGCCGAGGCGCTGTCGACCTTCTCTTGCTCCGACTCCAGCTCCAGCTCCACCTCGGCAAGCTGCTCGTTGAGCATCGCGACTTCATCGGCAAGCGGGCCGGCGCTCAACGTCTTGCGCTCATTCTCCAGACGGTCGATTCGCTCTCGCGAACGCTGCAGGGCCTGCTCCATGTGCTGGATCCGGGACTGCTCGACTTCCGCCTGCTGCCGGGCACCGGCAGCAGTCTGGTTGAACTGCTCCCACTCATGCTGCCAGTGCTGCATGCGCTCTTCAGCCACCGCCAGGCTGGCCGACAGCTCGTCAGCCTGTGCCTGGAACAGCGCCTGCTCCGGCTCCAGTGCCAGCATCTGGGCACGTACATCCTCGAGCTGTGCCTCGTCGAGCTGCAGGTGCTCGGCCGCCTGCTGGTGGCTACGCTCCGCCTGTGACAGATCATTGCGCAGCTGGGAAAGGCGCTCCCGCTGGTGCGTCATGCTCTGCTCGATGCGCGAGATCTCATTGCCGACCCGGTAGAAGCGGCTTTGCACTTCAGAAAACTTGTCCGAGAGGCTGATCTGGGATTCGCGCTGCTTTTCGATGGCTGCATCGGCAGCACGCTGCTCGGCGATCACCGCCTCGAGGCGGATCTCGAGTTCGCGGATCAGTGTCTCACGCTGCCCGACCTGAACGTCCAGCGCCTGCCAGCGCAGGGCCTGGAGCTGGGCCTTGAGGAGACGCTCCTCCTCCTTGTATTCCTTATACTTCTCAGCCGCCTGCGCCTGCCGTTGCAGATGCTGCAGCTGCTTCTCCAGCTCTTCACGGATATCGTTCAGTCGCTCGAGATTTTCGCGGGTATGCCGCATGCGGTTCTCGGTTTCGCGGCGACGCTCCTTGTATTTGGAAATACCCGCCGCCTCTTCGATATAAACGCGCAACTCCTCCGGCTTGGCCTCGATCAGCCGGGAGATCATGCCCTGCTCAATGATGGCGTAGGAGCGCGGCCCCAAGCCGGTTCCCAGGAAGATATCGGTGATGTCCTTGCGGCGACAGCGTACGCCGTTGAGGAAGTAATCGGATTTGGCGTCGCGGGTGACCAGGCGCTTGATGGAAATCTCGGCGAACTGGGCATATTCGCCCCCCAGGGCAGCATCCGAGTTGTCAAAGACCAGCTCGATAGACGCCTGTCCGACAGGCTTTCTGGCCGTCGAGCCGTTGAATATGACGTCGGTCATGTTCTCGCCGCGCAGATTCTTGGCGGAGGACTCGCCCATCACCCAGCGTACGGCATCGATGACGTTGGACTTGCCGCAACCATTGGGGCCGACCACGGCGGAAAGATTGGTGGGGAAATGGGCCACCGTGGGATCCACAAATGATTTGAATCCCACCAGCTTGATGCTTTTCAGTCGCATGTCAGTCCTGCGGATCCCACTTATTGAGTGGTATTACCAAATTTAATTCATTAAAAAACAATAAACTAGATGCCATTCTTCATGCTTATTCTAATACGGCACCGGGGCAGCCAAGAAAGCCGGCCTGAGTGTATCGGAAAGACTTTCCGGCCTCCATCGCCAGTATGAGCCCTGCATGGCCCACCCCCGGATGGCTCGGCAGGACTAGGATGAAAAAAGATCACCGTTATTTATGGATTGCCGCTGATGGAAACTCGCCACCGTCTTTTCGACTTGGCTGGA
>JAJNDL010000042.1 GCA_021156385.1 Moraxellaceae bacterium
CAGGTCGACGGTGCCGACATCAGGCGCACGCCCTTGCGCTCCTGATCCGACTCCTGGTGCACATGGCCCCATGCAATGCCGCGCACATGGCTGAAGTCATCGATGATGCGCCAGAAGGCTTCGGCATTCTTCACCACCTGGGTGTCCAGCCAGCGACAGCCCATGGGCACCGGGTGGTGATGCAGACATACCAAGATGTGGTGTCCGCGCGTCTTTTCAAGGCTTTCGCGCAGGAACTCCAGCTCAGAGGCCTCGAAATTGCCGGGAACGTGATGCTCCACGCTGGAGTTCAGCATGATGATGCGCCACGGCCCCTGCTCGATCAGGCAGGGGCTGAGGTGGCTGCGACCGCCCAGGGAGTTGACCATGGGTTCGGTAAGGTCATGGTTGCCCTGCAGCCAGTAGCTGGGGGAACCGAACTGCTCGAGATGGCTACGGAAACGCTTGTAGGAATCGACGGTGCCGTCCTGGGAAATGTCGCCAGTCGCCAGGATGACGTCAATGCGCGGCTGCTCGCTCGCGACCCGGTCGAGCACCTGGCGCAGGCTGTCTTCCGTGTTCAGCCCCAGTAGCCGCCCTTCCGTGCTGGCGAACAGGTGACTGTCGGAAATCTGGACCACGCGCTGCGGTCTCTGGTCATTCGGGGTCAAGGTACCGTCCCTAGGATGGGGGATTTGCCGGACTGTAACGCAATCCCCTCTTTTTTTTCCAGAATACAGTCACATTGCGGAGCTGGCAGCCCCGGTCAGGCCGACGGGCAGTTGCCAGTCGGCATAGCCTTCGCGCAGGCAGTGCTCGAGGCACTCCGCCAGGAATTCGTTGACCTGGGTCTTTTCGTCCCGGGCCTGCATGGCCGGGTTGGGGTAGCGGTTGCGGGCCGCGATGCGCCGGGCCGTCTGGAAGCGCAGGACCTCGGCCAGCTCCACGTCGTGGTAGATGCGGACCTCCATGTCCAGGCGCGGACACCAGGGCAGGCGGGTGGTGGTCTGGCGCAGCAGCAGGGTGTCGGTATAGACCGAGCGCTCCAGCACCTCGATGTCCAGCTCGGCCGGGTGTGCGCCGGGCTGCTCCCAGAAGAAGCGGTAGCCTTCCTGGGCGGCAAGGTCGGGCAGGAGGCGGCGCAGGCGTCCATAATTGAGGGCACAGACCGTCTGCAGGTGCTGCAGGTCGACCGTGTAGCGGGTGGATCCGGCGGTGTGCAGGGGTGCACCGAACAACTTCATCTCCGCTTCCAGCGCGCCTGCAGGCGCGGCTTGTTCAGCGCCAGCCACTGCAGGGCGATGATGGCGGGCGCGTTGTTGATGCGGCCGCGCTGCAGGGCGGCCAGGGCCTGGTTCAGGCTCATCACATTAACACGGATGTCCTCGCCCTCCTCGGGCAGGCCGTGGATTCCGCCGGCCATGCTGAGATCGGCACGCGCGACGAACAGGGTGAAGCTTTCGTCGGAACCACCAGGACTGGGCAGGAACTCCATCACCTTCTCCAGAAGGTCGACCGCGACGCCAGCCTCCTCCTGGGCCTCGCGGCGCGCCACCATCTCCTGCGACTCGCCCGGCTCGACCAGGCCGGCCACGATCTCCATCTGCCAGGGGTATTCATTGGCGAGCGCCCCGACGCGGAACTGCTCTATCAGCAGCACCGAATCGGCGTCGGCGTCATAAACCAGAAGCCCGACGGCGGGATGGCGCACGAACATTTCGCGCGTGATGACAGATCCCATGCCCCCCGCAAACTGGCGATGACGCAAGTGCAGCTTGTCGATCCGGTAGAATCCCTGGAAGAGCGTTTCGCGCTTTTCCACCACTACGTCTTCGCTGCCGAATTCTTTACTGACCATCACCTATCCACTCGCGCCGTCTGTCCATGTCCGGGGCGTCGAAACCGCTCAGGACCATGTCGTCATACACAATGACCGGAACACCATTGTGGCCGAGCGCCTTGTACTGGCGATCCGCTTCGGCATCACGTTCGATGTCCAGGTCACGAAAGCGTATACCATTCCCGTGGAAGTACTGTCGCGCCTTCGCGCAATAAGGGCACCAGTCGGTGCCATAAAGGACGGGAATTCGCGCCTCTCCGGCGCGATAGATGCCCAGGTCCTCGAGCCGCTGCCGGTTCCGGGGACGCTCGACATACCAGTCCGAGAGAAACTGCGGATCATAGCCGCGCATGCGCCGGTTGCCGTCGGCGATGACGGGCAAGGCGCCCCTGCCGGCTTCCACTTCAGCGCACGCGGCATCGTTTTCGCTGATGTCGACCAGCTCGACCGGCACGCCGGCATTTTCCAGCATCTCCGCCGCCTGGTCGCAGATGTCGCAGGCGGGCGCACTATAGACAAGAACCCGCGAGGACGTCGTTGCCGGTTGTGTATACGAGCGCCACCAGCGCTGGATCTTCGTGTCGTGCTGCTTGATGTAGATCGCCACCAGCAGCAGCCGGCCCATTCAGACCTCGCGATAGACCTGCGCGCCGCTCTCGCGGAAGCGCACAGCCTGCTCCTCCATCCCGGTCGCCACGGCGCGGGTTTCATCGACGCCTTGTGATGCCGCGTAGTCGCGCACTTCCTGCGTGATCTTCATCGAGCAGAACTTCGGGCCGCACATGGAGCAGAAGTGCGCCAGCTTGTGCGCCTCCTTGGGCAGGGTCTCGTCGTGGAAGTCGCGCGCGGTGTCGGGGTCGAGCGCGAGATTGAACTGGTCTTCCCAGCGGAATTCGAAGCGGGCCTTGGACAGGGCGTTGTCGCGCACCTGCGCGCCGGGATGCCCCTTGGCGAGATCCGCAGCGTGGGCAGCGATCTTGTAGGTGATGATGCCATCCTTGACGTCCTTCTTGTTGGGCAGACCGAGGTGCTCCTTGGGCGTCACATAGCAGAGCATGGCGCAGCCGAACCAGCCGATCATGGCAGCGCCGATGCCGGAGGTGATGTGGTCGTAGCCCGGGGCGATGTCGGTGGTCAGCGGGCCGAGCGTATAGAAGGGCGCCTCGTCGCAGCAGGCCAGCTGCCTGTCCATGTTTTCCTTGATGAGGTGCATGGGCACATGACCGGGGCCCTCGATCATCACCTGCACGTCGTGCTTCCACGCGATCTTGGTCAGCTCGCCCAGCGCTTCCAGCTCGCCGAACTGGGCGGCGTCGTTGGCATCGGCGATCGATCCGGGGCGCAGGCCGTCGCCGAGGCTGAAGGACACGTCGTAGGCCTTCATGATCTCGCAGATTTCCTCGAAATGCGTGTAGAGGAAATTCTCTTTGTGGTGCGCCAGGCACCACTTGGCCATGATGGAGCCGCCGCGCGAGACGATGCCGGTGACGCGCTTCGCCGTCAGCGGGATATGGCGCAGCAGCACGCCGGCATGGATGGTGAAGTAGTCGACGCCCTGCTCGGCCTGCTCGATCAGCGTGTCGCGGAAGATCTCCCAGGTCAGGTCCTCGGCCACGCCGCCGACCTTCTCCAGCGCCTGGTAGACCGGCACGGTGCCGATGGGCACGGGCGAGTTGCGGATGATCCACTCGCGCGTTTCATGGATGTTCTTGCCGGTGGAGAGATCCATCACCGTATCCGCGCCCCAGCGGATGGCCCAGGTCATCTTCTCCACTTCTTCCTCGATGCTGGAAGCCAGCGCTGAGTTGCCGATATTGGCGTTGATCTTCACCAGGAAGTTGCGGCCGATGATCATCGGCTCGAGTTCGACGTGGTTGATGTTGGCCGGGATGATGGCGCGGCCGCGCGCCACTTCGCTGCGCACGAATTCCGGCGTGATCTCGGCGGGAATGGCGGCACCGAAGCTCTGGCCCGGATGCTGCACCAGCAGGCCGGCGTCGCGTGCCTGCTGCAGTTTCAGGTTCTCGCGGATGGCGATGTATTCCATTTCCGGCGTGATGATGCCGCGCTTCGCATAGTGCATCTGCGAGACGTTGGCACCGGCCTTTGCCCGACGCGGCTGGCGCAGGTGGGCGAAGCGCAGGTGGGCCAGTTCCGGATCCTGCAGGCGGGCGTTGCCGTAGGCGGAGCTCAGCCCGGCCAGCGCCTCGGTGTCGCCGCGCTCGGCGATCCAGCTATAGGGGCCCGAGGTGTCGTACACCACCACCGGCGGGTTCTTCTCGCCCCCGAGGCCCGTCGGCGTGTCGGTCAGCGTGATCTCGCGCATGGGCACGCGCAGGTCGGGACGCGAACCCTGGACATGGACCTTGCGCGAGGCAGGCAGCGGAGCGAGTGCAGCGCGGTCAGCCTCGGCGGACTTGCTGAGGATTTTTTCAGGGGAATTCATGGCGGAAATTCTCGGCAGGGAGAGTGCGGCGCAGGCAGCCGCAGGATGCGGGCCACTATAGCGACGCCCCGGAGGCCGGGCAAGGTTGGCGGCCTTCCCACCCGATCAAAAACCCCCTGAAAACACAGGTGTTTTCGCAAAATCGAGGGCGCTCCGGGAGGCTCTGCCGAGGAGCCGGAAACGGCGTCGCCGGCAAAGGCTATGTCCTTGCAATAAAACCATGCATTGCCTAGGCTGGCCGCACTTTTTCAGTCGAAATGATGAGCTCCGCCATGCGCCTGCGTCGCCCCGTCCTGACTTCCCTGTGCCTCGCCATGCTGTCTGCCAGCGCCGCCCATGCCCTCGACCTCAGCGAAGCGTTCGCCAAGGCACAACAGAACGATCCCGACTGGCGGGCCGCCCGCAATACCTATCTCGCGGACAGCCGCGAGGATGCCGTCGGCCTCGGCGGTCTCCTGCCCAGCGTCGCCGCCAACGGCAGTGTCTCCAAGACCGAGTTCGACCCCGATTCCCCGACCCCGACCAACCCGGCCTACGACGCCGACACCACGCAGTGGGCGGTGAAGGCCACGCAGCCGCTTTTCCGCGCCGACGCCTGGTTCGACTACCAGCGTGCCCGTGCCGTCGCCTCCCAGGCCGAGGCCAGCTTCCGCAGCCAGGAGCAGGCCCTGGCGCTGCGTGTGTCGCAGGCCTACTTCAGCGTGCTCTCCGCGCAGGAAACCCTGGCCTACGCCGAGTCCGAGGAAGCCGCTTTCGGACGCCAGCTCGACCAGGCCCAGCAGCGCTTCGACGTCGGCCTGATCGCCATCACCGACGTGCTGGAGGCACGAGCCTCTTTCGACAGCTCGCGCGCCAACCGCATTGCCGCCGAAGCCGCCCTGCAGGCCGCGAAGGAAAACCTCGCCGTGATCATTGGCGAGAATCCCGGCAAGCTCGCGCCGCTGAAGCCCGACACCCCCATGCTCAAGCCGACGCCGGCCGATCCCGAAGCCTGGGCCAAGCTCGCCCGCGAGCAGAACCCCGACCTTATCGCCGCGCGCCGCAACCAGGAAACCGCCCTGGCCGTGAGCCGCCAGGTGAAATCCGGCCACTTGCCCACCGTCGACCTCTTCGCCAGCTACTCCAGCATGGACCGCGACGCCGGCAGCAACATCTTCGGTTCCGCGCAGAACGGCACGACCACGGCCGTCGGCCTCGAGGCGAGCTGGTCGATCTTCGCCGGCGGCCGCACCTACAACACCAGCCGCCAGGCGAGCTACCGCGCCGCTGCCGCACAGGACATCGCCACCGGCACCGAGAAGCAGGTCGTGAACAGCGCGCGTACCGCCTTCAACAACGTGTCTGCCGACTCCTACCGCGTCGAGGCGCGCAAGCAGGCGGTGGCCTCCACCGAAGCGTCGCTCGATGCCACCCAGGCCGGTTATGAAGTCGGCACGCGCAACATCGTCGATGTGCTGCTTGCGCAGCGGAACTCCTTTGCCGCCAAACGCGACTACGCGGCAGCGCGCTACGACTACGTCATCAACAGCCTGCGCCTGAAGGCGGCCAGCGGCCAGCTCAGCGAAGTCGACATCAAGGAGCTCAACACCTGGCTGGACCCCAACGCCAGCGTGGTGAGCGCTCCCGAGAAGCCGGCTGAACCCGTGGAGGCGCCGGCTGCGCTGCCCAGGACGAAGAAGCGCTGAGGAATTCGCCCATGAAAAAAGGCCGCGGTTGCGGCCTTTTTTCATGGGCTCAGGTGAAGAGCCGGGCGACCAGGGCCGTCACCGCCGTCTCCACGCGCAGGATGCGCGGCCCCAGGTGGACGGCATCGAAGCCGGCGGCGACCAGCTTGTCGACTTCGTAGGGAATGAAGCCGCCCTCGGGGCCGATCGCCAGCACCGCCGGCCCGTTCAGCGCCACCGGACAGGCATGCGCCGCCACCGGATGCGCCACCAGGAGCCGGCGCTCCGCACACAGCACCGGCAGGCGATCCTCGACGAAGGGCTTGAACAGCGGCTCGAGCTGCACGTCCGGCAGCACGGTGTCGCGCGCCTGCTCGAGACCGAGCAGCAACTCCGCGCGCATCGCCGCGGGCTCGAGCCAGGGCGAGGCCCAGAAACTTTTCTCGACGCGATAGCTGTTCATCAGCACGAGGCGCTCGACGCCGAGCGCCGCGACGGACTGCAGAATGCGTTTCAGCATCTTCGGCCGCGGCAGGCTGAGCAGGAGGGTCAGCGGCAGCTTGGCCGGAGGCGGTTGGTCCAGGGCATAGCGGATCTCGATGCCGTCCGTGGAAAGCGCCGAGACGGTGCCCGTGCCCGTGAACCCGCCAAGCTCTCCTACGCGCAGGGACTCTCCCACACCGGCGCGATGCACCTCGACGACATGGCGGAACCGGCGTCCGTCGAGCCGGATGATGCCTGGCTCCGGGCAGTCCTCAGGCGTGAACAGGAGCAGGTTCATGCGTGCGCAAGCCGGCGATCAGTGCAAGCTGGCGCTGCAGTGCCCCGCGATTGCGCTCCAGCACCTCGCGTGCCGCGATCACCCGGGCGTTGGCCTGCTCGGGATGGTCGAGCAGCAGGCAACAGGCGCGCGGCAGTTCCTCGGCACCGACCAACTGGAGCGCACCAGCCGTCACCATCTCGTCGGCGATGCTCTGGAAGTTGTGCACGTGCGGTCCGGCCAGGGTAGGCACGTCGAGGGCCATGGGCTCGAGGAAGTTGTGTCCGCCCACCGGCACCAGCGAGCCCCCCACGAAAGCGACATCCGCCAGCGCATACCACAGCATGAGTTCGCCCATGCTGTCGCCGAGCAGCACCGCCGTATCCGGCGTCACGGCCTCATGGCGGCTGCGACGCGCCAGCGTGAACCGTTTCTGCCGGACCAGCGAGGCCACGTTCTCGAACCTTTCGGGATGGCGCGGCACCAGAATGAGCAGTGCATGCTTGTGCCGCGCGCGGATGGCGGAGAACGCCATCAGCACGGGAATGTCCTCGCCCGAATGCGTGCTGGCCGCGACGATAACGAGCCGGTGCGCGAGCTTCCACTCGACATGCAGTTGATGCGCCGCCTGCTCGATGCCGGGCGGCGGCGTGATGTCGAACTTGACGCTGCCGGTAATGCTGATGCGCTCCGGCACCACGCCCAGCTGGCGGAAGCGCGTCGCCGTCGGTTCGTCCTGGGCAGCGACATGCGAGAGCTCGCCCAGCATGGGGCGGGTCAGCCAGCTACCGGCGGCATAGCCGCGCGCCGAGCGCTGCGAGAGTCGTGCGTTGGCGAGCAGCACGGGAATGCCGCGCGCACGCGCGGAATGGATCATGTTTGGCCAGAGTTCGGTTTCCATCACGACCAGCGCATGCGGACGTACGCGGCGCAGGAACAGTGCCCATGCCCAGGGAAGGTCGTAGGGAGCGTAGGTGTGCAGCACCGCATCGCCCCAGATGGCCTGGACACGGGCGGAACCTGTAGGTGTCATGGTCGTGACGAAAACGGGCTGGCCGGGATTCGCGGCACGCCAGGCATTGATCAGGGGCGCGGCGGCTTGCGTCTCCCCCACCGAAACGGCATGCACCCAGAGACCGCCTGACATGGCCGGGATGCCAAAGCCGAAACGCTCGTGGACACGCTTGAGATAGTCGGGCGCGTGGCGCGCGCGCCAGAGCAGCCGCAGCAGCACCAGCGGCAGCAGCAGATGAAAAAGCACTGTATAGAAAATACGCGCCACGTTACTTGCCTTTGATCTTGCAGGACCCGAAGCGGGGATCGGACCGCCAGGGCAACCCGGGACCCGCGGGCACGCACCGGCCCTGCAAGATTCCCCCTGAGGTTAAGAGCGGAAGCGGCTCTTCTCATCCTTGTAATTATATGCGCATGCCTGTGCTGGCGGCGGATAGCGACAGCATGAAGTATGCCTTTACGGGCCGGCACCTGTACCGGCGGCACCCGCTCGACCGGAACCTTCGGGATTGTGCAAAAAATGTGCGAGCTATGCCAGCACGGCTGCAGTGATTCGCGGGATTGCCGTCACAATTCTCATGCAGAAATCCCCGTTCGCCATGCCTCCTTCCAATGGCTGCTCCAGGGCATCTCGCATACACTGCCCGGCATGCGCACCATCAAGACCGACATACTCATTTTCGGCAGCGGCATCGCCGGACTCTGGTTGCTGAACCGCTTGCGGGCCGCCGGATACAGCGTCCTGCTGCTGGAGCAGGACCGGCTTGGCGGCCTCGAGACGCTGAATGCCAACGGCATCATCCACGGCGGACTCAAGTTCGGGCTTTCGGCCATGTTGCGCGACGTCGAGGACCTGGACGACATGCCGGCGCTCTGGCGCTCCTGCCTGTCCGGCACCGGCGATCTCGACCTCTCCGATGTCCGCGTCCTCGCCGAGCACCAGTACATCTGGTCCGAGGCCAGCCTGGCTGCCCGCGCCAATACCTACTTTGCGTCGCGCCTCATGAGCGGCCGTGTCGACCCCGTCGATGGCGTCGACCGTCCCGCCGTCCTGCAAAACGCGACGTTCAAGGGCCGCGTCTACCGGCTCTCCGACCTCGTCATCGACATGCCTTCGCTGGTGCAGGCCCTCACGGCGCGCCACCGCGACTGCATCTACAAGGTCGGCGGCCAGAACCTGCACATGGAGATCGACGATCGCCACAACACCACGGCGGTCTTCATCACCGGTGCTGCCATGGAACCACTGCGCATCCACCCCAACCATGTCGTGCTCGCAGGTGGCCAGGGCAATGCCGGGTTGCTGGAAGACATCGGCCTGCGGGAGCCGGCCATGGCAAAGCGCACCGTGCACATGGTGATGCTCAAGCGCCCCAACCTGCCCTCCTTTTACGCACACTGCATCGGTCCACGGCGGACACCCCGCCTCACCATCACCACGCACCCGACCCGCGATGGCGAAAAGATCTGGTACGTGGGCGGAGAAGTCGCCGAGGAAGGCGCCGGGCTGGACGAGCGCATGCAGATAGAGAAAGTGCAGCGCGAGCTCAAGGCCCTCCTGCCTTGGGTGGACCTGCGCGGCGCGCGCTACAAGTCCTTCAAGATCAACCGGGTGCTCCCGGCGGACGACCGCCGCCTGCTGCGCACCGACAATGCCTTTGTCCAGCGCATCGGCAACAACATCCTGACCTGGCCCTGCAAGCTCACCCTGGCTCCCAACCTGGGACGGCAGGTGCTGAACCATCTGGAAAATGCCGGCATAAAGCCCGAACATGAGCAGCCTTCGGAACCGCTGCCCCTCCTGTTTCCGGAGATTGGACAACCGATCTGGGAAACCCTGTTCACCTGATGCTCGCTCCTGACTTCGACAAGAAACTGCTGGCGCCCTGGCACTGGCCGGTGTGGCTGCTGGTCGGCCTGCTGTGGCTGCTGGCGCAACTGCCCTGGCAACTGCAACTGCGCCTCGGCGCCGGCCTGGGCTGGCTGGTGTACAAGTCGCTCGGCCGCCGCATCGAGGATACCCGCACCAACATCCGCCTCTGCTTCCCGGAGAAACCCGAGGCAGAGCGCGAAGCCATGGTCCGCGACGTTTTCCGCAATGCCGGACTCACGCTGTTCGAAACCGCCAATGCCTGGTTCCGCTCCCCGGAGCATTACCGTTCACGCCTGACAATCGAGGGACTCGAGCACCTGCGCCAGGCCCAGGCCGAAGGCCGCAGCATCCTCCTGCTCGGCGCGCACTACAGCATGATGGACCTGGGCGCGGCCATGGCCTCCCTGCACTTCAGGGTCGACACCGTTTACCGCAAGCAGAAGAACCCGGTGCTCGAATACGTGATGACCACGCGGCGGCTGACCTATCACCACTGGACCATACCGCACGAGGACATGCGCAGCCTGATCACGGCGCTCAAGACCGGCCACATCGTCTGGTACACCCCGGACCAGGACTTCGGCACCCGGCACGCCGTGTTCGCGCCCTTCTTCGGCGTGCCCGCCGCCACCATCACCACCCCGGCCCGCCTGGCCAGGATTGCGGAATCGGCCGTCATGCTGATCCACTTCCACCGGGTCGGCGACAGCGAAACCTACCGCATGTCGTTGTCCGAACCGCTGCAGGGTTACCCCAGCGGCGACGACCTTGCCGATGCCACGCGCGTCAATGCCGAACTGGAGCAGCGCATCCGCCGCGCGCCCACGCAGTACATGTGGTACCACCGCCGCTTCAAGACACCGCCTCCCGGCGGCCGCTTTCCCTACCAGTACAAGCGCAAGGAGCTGCGCTTCCAGGCCGAAGCCGCCCGGCGGGCGGAGCAGGATTCCTGAGCCGCGTCCCTACCGAGGCCCCGGGCCATCGGCCGCCCCCGCCAGATGCCCACTCGCCCAAGTACCTGTACGGAAAGGGCGAACACCTCCTGCCCCATGCGCCGCAGCACTTACCGCTGACACCGGATGACAGTAGAATTCCGCCCTTGTCATCACGAGAACACCTCCATGAAAAAGGCGCTCATCACCGGCATCACCGGGCAGGACGGCTCCTACCTGGCCGAGTTCCTCCTGGAAAAAGGCTATGAGGTCCACGGCATCAAGCGCCGCGCCTCGCTGTTCAACACCGAGCGTATCGACCACCTCTACCAGGATCCCCACGTCACCAATCGCCGCCTCGTACTTCATTACGGCGACCTGACCGACACCTCCAACCTGATCCGCATCCTGCAGGAAGTACAGCCCGACGAGGTCTACAACCTTGGCGCGCAGTCGCACGTGGCCGTGTCCTTCGAGTCCGCCGAATACACCGCCGACGTCGACGCCATCGGGACCCTGCGCCTGCTGGAAGGCATCCGCTTCCTCGGCCTGGAAAAGAAGACCCGCTTCTACCAGGCCTCGACCTCCGAGCTTTACGGCCTGGTGCAGGAAATCCCGCAGAAGGAAACCACACCCTTCTACCCGCGCTCGCCCTATGCCGTCGCCAAGCTCTATGCCTACTGGATCACCGTGAACTACCGCGAGGCCTACGGTCTCTACGCCTGCAACGGCATCCTCTTCAACCACGAGTCGCCGCGTCGCGGCGAGACTTTCGTGACACGCAAGATCACGCGTGGCCTCGCCAATATCGCGCAGGGCCTCGAGAAGTGCCTGTACATGGGCAATATGGACGCGCTGCGCGACTGGGGCCATGCCAAGGACTACGTGCGCATGCAGTGGATGATGCTACAGCAGGAGCAGCCCGAGGACTTCGTCATTGCCACCGGGGTGCAGTACTCCGTGCGTGACTTCATCCGCAAGAGCGCGGCCGAGCTCGGCGTCGAACTCGACTTCCAGGGCACGGGGGTGGACGAGAAGGCCGTCGTGGCCGGCATCACGGGCGACAAGGCGCCGGCGCTGAAGAAGGGCGATGTCGTCGTTGCCGTCGATCCGCGCTACTTCCGTCCCGCCGAAGTGGAAACCCTGCTCGGCGACCCC
>JAJNDL010000435.1 GCA_021156385.1 Moraxellaceae bacterium
TGGCCGGCCTCGCGGGCCATCTCGTGGTAGTCGGGGCTGCTGCCGGGCTTGGCGAACTTGGTCATGCCCACGCCGATGACGTTTACGCGACGCTTCATGTTGGTGTCCTCGTCAGAGTTCGGTTGGCCCTCTTCACGGGAAGAGGGCATCAATGGGTCAGATCAGGCCCTTGAAAATGCCCAGCGTCCGGGCCGGCGCGACATCGCCGTCCACACGCAGCTTGCCGTGCTGGTAGAGATCGCGCGCATCGGCCTCGCCCTTGGCCAGCGCGGCCAGGTCGGCGTCGTCGATGCCAAGTTTCGTCGCCGCGTTCGCGCTGTCGCCGCCGGTGATGGCGGGCGGCGAGGCGCCGAAGTCCACCGTCCAGCAGGCTTCCGGGTCACGCACGTGGAACTGCACCACGCCGTCGAGTCCGCTCACCTTGCCTTCCTTCGCGAGCTTCGCCTTCAGCGCGGCGAAGATCGCCGGCGCCTGGGCTTCGCGCGTGCTGCTGCCCGCCACTGCCGCCGGTGCGGTACCGCCTGCGGCGATGCGCTGCTTGCGGGCCGCCTCCACGAGCTGCTTGTCCATGCCGGAGAGCACGGTGAGCTTGTTGGAGGCCATGACGTTGCCGGAAATCTTGAGCTGGCCGCCGAAGAAGAGCTTCTGCACCTTCGCCAGATCGCCGCCGAACAGCGTCTCGACGTGCTCGGCATCGAGGTCCAGGGTGACATCGGCCTTGTCGAGGCTGCCGGCGCCGGCACTGCCCGGGGCGTTCTTCAGGTCGATGAACCAGCTCGAGTCCGGATTGCGGAAATGGAACTGGAAGGAGGTCTTGGTCTTGTCCACCAGCGCGGGTTCGCGCGCGATGTAGGCGGCGATGCCCGCGAACACGTCGGCCAGCGTGACGCCTTCCTCGGCAGCAGGAGCGGTGGTTGCCGCGGCCGGCACGGTGTCGTTGCCCGTGGTCAGGCGCTTGGCCTTGGCTTCTTCAAAGCGCTGCGGCTTGATGTCCTGCAGGATGATGAGCTTGTTGGAGGCCATCACGTTGCCGCCGATCTTGAGCTGGCCGCCGAAGAAGAGCTTCTGCACGTCGGCCAGCGAGCTCGTCACCACGGTGCCGAGGTGCTCCTCGTCCATTTCCAGCGTGACGTCGGGCTTGGCGGTCTCGCCCGCGGCGCAAGAACCCTTGCCGTTCTTGAGATCCAGCGTCCACAGGGAATCCGGGTTCTTCAGGCGGAACTGGAACACCGTCTTGGTTTTTTCCACCAGTTCGGGATGCTCGGCGAGGTAGTCGGTGAGCACGCCGAAAACGTCGGCGGCGATCAGGCGTTGCGGCTGCGCGGCGCTCGCCGCCGCGGTGGTGCTGGCGGCCGGCGCGGCGGTCTTGGCCTTGGGCTTCGGCAGCTCCTTGTGGAGCTCGATGGCGGCGTTCTTGATCACCACCTCGTTGCGCTCCTTCACCAGGGTTTCGAACACGATGCGCGTGTCCGATTCCTTCCACATGCGCGTCACCAGCGTATCGCCCGGGAAGACGCTCCGGGCGAAGCGTACCTTGATGCTCTTGAAGTAGCGGCCGTCGTTGCCGCAGAAGGCCTTGATCACGTGGCGGCCGCAGTAGCCGAAGGTGCACATGCCGTGCAGGATGGGCTTCTCGAAACCGAAGGCCTTGGCGAAGTCCGGATCGGCGTGCAGCGGGTTCCAGTCGCCGGAGAGGCGGTAGAGCAGCGTCTGGTTGGCGTCGGTCTTCTCCTCGATCACGGCATCCGGCTCGCGGGCCGGCGGCACGTTGATCTCGCCGCTGGGGCCGCGGTCGCCGCCCCAGCCGCCCGCGCCGCGCACGAAGGAGGTCATCTCGTTGTAGGCAATCTCTTCGCCCGATTCGTCCTGCGTGGAGATGGCGAAGGTGACGACGGCGTTCGGGTCCTTGTCGTAGGCGTTCTTGAACTTGAAGACGTGCTTGAGCTTCGCCTGCGGCGGCAGCGGACGCTTGAGCTCCATGTACTGCTCGCCGTGCAGCAGGCGATCGAAACCGAAGTTCATGCCGGGCAGCGAGAAGGTGCCGGTCTTGGCGGCGGCCAGCATGGCGTTGAGCTGCGGCATGGCGCCGTAGGTGGGCAGCGCGGTTCATAGACGTACTTCAGCTCGTCCTTGTCGAGCGGATTGCGCGCCGCGCCGATGCCGAGTGCATAGAGCGAGAGGTCGCGCTCGTCGTATTTCGACTCCAGCACCAGCTCGGCTTTCGCGGCTTCGTCGAGGTCGATGAACTCGTTGCCGCCGAGCTTGGGATTGTTGACACCGTCGAGGATGGGCGCAAAGGACTCGGTGGTGGTCGTCGGGTGCGTGGAGGCGGAGAAATCCGTGATCTTCTCCCAGCGCTTCGCCACGTCGTCGAGGTTGAAGGCGCGGCCGTTGGGGAAGGAGTAGCCCTCGGTGCGCTCCCAGCGCAGCTTGGCGATGAAGCCGGCGCCGACTTCGAAGAGGCCCTTGGTCTCCTGGCACTCTTCATGGCAGAGCCAGGCCACCAGCGGGCTCACGGCTTCCGGCTGCAGGAGCTTGAGCAGCTCCGGCGGCATGATGGTTTCGGTGAGGCGCGAGGCTGCCAGCGGCGCGATGGTGTTCACGAAGATGTTCTTGCTGCGGCCCTCTTCCGCCAGGCAGTTGGCGAGGCCGAGGATGCCGAGCTTGGCGGCGCAGTAGTTGGCCTGGCCGAAGTTGCCGTAGATGCCGGCGGCCGAGGTCGTCATCACGATGCGGCCGTAGCCCTTCTCGCGCATGATGGGCCAGGCGGCGTGCGAGACGCTCATGCTGCCGTCCAGGTGCACGCGCTGGATGATATCCCACTCGGCTTTCGTCATCTTCGCGAAGCTGACGTCGCGCAGGATGCCGGCGTTGTTGATGACGATGTCGACGGTGCCGAAATTGTCGAGCGCGGTCTGCACGATGGCGGCGCCGTTCTCCACGGAATCGTAGTTGGCGACGGCCTCGCCACCGGCGGCGCGGATTTCCTCCACGACCTTGTCGGCGGCGGAGGACGACTTGCCGTCGCCGTGGGCGCTGCCGCCCAGGTCGTTCACCACCACCTTGCAGCCGCGCGCGGCCAGGGTCAGGGCATGCTGGCGGCCGAGACCGCCGCCGGCGCCGGTGACGATGGCGACGCGGCCATCAAAACGCAGTTCGGACATTTTCGTTTCCTCGGGAATGATTCGGAGCTCGACGCATCTCCGGCAGAAGGCGCGTCGCCAGCCCGACAACACACTTTGTGGGTCAGGCTTCAGCCTGACGGCGGCTTCGAGTCACTCGCTGCTGTCAGGCTGAAGCCCGACCCACCAGAAAGGCTCGGATCCGCAGGGCGGAACACCCGCAGGGTTTTCCGCCAGCGCCGGCGGCGGAAAACCCTGCGGGTGTTCCGCCCTGCCGAAAGGCTCAGATCGAGCGCGAGATCAGTTCCTTCATGATCTCGTTGGTGCCGCCGTAGATACGGTTGGCGCGCGTGTCGATGTAGGCGCGGGCCACCGGGTACTCGAGCATGAAGCCGTAGCCGCCGTGCAGCTGCACGCACTCGTCGACGACGCGGGACATCAGGTCCGACACCCAGTACTTGGCGGCGCAGGCCGCCTCGGGGCTGAGCTCTTCCTTCAGCACCAGCTCCATGCAGCGGTCGACGTAGACGCGCGCGATCTGGGTTTCCGAGCGCAGCTCGGCGAGCTTGAAGCGGGTGTTCTGGAAGCTGGCGATGGTCTTGCCGAAGGCCTTGCGCTGCTTCACGTACTCGACCGTGGAGGCCAGCACGGCTTCGCAGCCGGAGGCGCAGATGATGGCGATCAGCATGCGTTCCCAGGCCAGCTCCTTCATCAGCATGATGAAGCCCATGCCTTCCATGCCGAGCAGGTTGCTCTTCGGCACGCGCACGTTGTCGAAGAAGAGCATGTCGCAGAGGTAGCCGTTGGTGATGAAGATCTTGGAGCCGTTGAGGATGTAGTCGTCGCCGTCGGCCACCGCGGTGGTGCGGATGCCCTGCAGGTCGGAGCCGGTGCCCGGCTCGGTCATGGCGATGGCGGTGACGCATTCGCCGGTGGCCATCTTCGGCAGCCACTGCTGCTTCTGCGCCTCGTTGCCGAAGTTGTTGATGTAGTTGGCGACGATGTCGGAGTGCAGCGAAAAGCCGGAGGCGGAGTCGCCGACGCGCGCCTGCTCTTCCAGCAGGATCATGGAGTAGAGGCGGTCGACGCCGGAGCCGCCGTATTGCTCGGGCATGGTGGCGCAGAGCAGGCCGAGCTCACCGGCCTTGTTCCAGAGGTTGCGGTCGATGTGCTGCTGCTCCTCGAAGCGCTCCAGGTGGGGGGCCATCTCGGTTTCGAAGAAGCGGCGGGCCGTGGCGCGGAAGGCATCGTGATCGGCGGTGAAGAGCGTACGCGGGATCATGGGCGCAACGGGCTGGGGAATATGGACGCTCATGGGAGGCTCCGGCAGAGGTGATGGATGAAGAAATAGCAGGTGGGGGACGTTAACTCATTTACATTACGTACGTCCAACTTGTTTAATGCGCAA
>JAJNDL010000436.1 GCA_021156385.1 Moraxellaceae bacterium
TTCTCGCCGGCAACCGCGCCGGCCAGGCGGTGCGCGGACACCCCGACGCCCATGCCACCCTGTACCACCCCGAGCGCTTCCCCGCTCCCAATCCTGAGTGCCATAGCCATGCCTGCGGTTCCTTCGAGAAAGCAGACACTGTGCAGGCACCGCGGCCGCCGGCCTTGATCTATGCCAAAGAAATCCCTGCCAAATGGACGCCCTCGGGGAGCAGAAAATGAAAACGCCCCGAGGGCTTGCGCGCTCGGGGCGTTTGTTGAGGCGAGCCGGCGTTAGCTGCTGGCCATCCCCATCATACGAATCGATCCGTTGATGGAAATTCGCCTGCCGGCTTCACCTAGGTAGCTTCTCACCGGATCACCTCCTTTCAAAGTTGCCAGCCGCTAGTTTAGCAATTTCTTCCCTGATGCGCGCGGCGCGGTTCTCCGGGGCCGGGTGGGTCGACATGAACTCCGGCTGGGGCGAGCCGCCGGAGGCCTGCTCCTCATTCAGTCGACGATGCCCTGCAATTTCTCTGCCGGCACCCGGACGCTGACGCCGGCGCGCTCCTCCTGTAGCGTCATCGCTACGCGGCAGTCGCGCTCGCCCCAGCCGCGCTCGATGCACGCCACGAGCTCCCCGAAGGCGATCTCGCCGATGCGCATCGGCACGCCGAAGTCGCGCGCCATCTGCAGCGCCAGCGTCACGTCCTTGTGCGCGAGACGCACGGTGAAGTCGGCCGGGTCGTACTTGCCGGGCAGGAAATGCTCCGGCAGGCGGTCGAAGGTGCGTTTTCGCCCCGTCGCGCCCTGGCGCAGCGCCTTGAGCAGCGCCACCGGCTCCACGCCGGCCTTCACGCCCAGGGTGAAGATCTCGGCAAGCACCGCCTGCACCGAGAAGCTGGCGCAATTGTGCGCGAGCTTGGCCACGCTGCCGGCGCCGATGGGCCCAACGTAGAGGGGCTGATCCCCGATCTGTCGCAGTAATGATTCATGCTTCTTGTAGGCATCCGCGTTGCCACCGACCCAGATGGCGAGCTTTCCGGACTGCGCTCCCTTGGGTCCGCCGCTGACCGGCGCATCGAGGAAGTGGACGTCGCTCTTCGCCAGCTCGGCGTGGATCGTGCGCACGACCTCCGGCGAATTGGTGCTCAGGTCGAACCAGGCCGCCCCGCGGGAAATCGCCCCGTACACCGACCCGGCGGTTGCTTCGACCTCTGCGGGTCCGGGAAGCGAGGTGAAGAGGACCTCGCAGGCCGCTGCCGCCTCTGCCGCGCTTTGCGCCCACCGGGGGAATCCTTCCACCTTCCGCAAATCATTCACGATGAGCTCATGGCCGGCGCGCTGCAGGTTCGCCGCCATCGGTCCGCCCATGGCGCCGAGGCCGATGAAGCCTATTCTCATATGCCGCGCTCCTCGAATACGCGCTTCGCGACCAGCGCCGCGCTGCCGGCGTTGGCCCAGCCGCAATAGAAGGCGAGATGCGTCATGAGCTCGATGATCTCCTCCCTGGTGACGCCGTTGTCGAGCGCCCGCCAGAGGTGGCCGCGCAACTGCTCGGACTGGCCGATCACCGCGAGCGCCGTGACGGTGGCGAGGCTGCGGTCGCGCTTGGACAGGCCCTTGCGCTCCCACACGTCGCCGAACAGCACATGAAACGCTCCTGTCTTGAGAGGGGAGCGGACGATACTATCAGCCACCATGTCCGACCGGCGCAGCGAGCCCGAATCCCTCTACGCCTGCTTGCGCCTCGGCGCGTCGCTGCTGCTCATGACGATCGGCGGCGTCGGGATGTACGCCATGGCGGTGGCGCTCGCGCCCGTGCAGGCGGAGTTCGGCGCTGCGCGCGGCGATGCCTCCCTGCCCTACACGCTGACCATGATCGGCTTCGGCATCGGCGGCATCGTGATGGGCCGCCTGTCCGACCGCTTCGGGGTATTCGTGCCGCTGCTCATCGGCGGCGCGGGGCTGGGCCTCGGATTCGTCGCGGCTGGAAGCGCGACCACGCTGCTGCAGTTCACGCTGGCGCACGGCATCCTGATCGGACTTCTCGGCTGCTCCGCGACCTTCGCGCCCCTGGTCGCGGACACCGCGCTCTGGTTCACGCGGCACCGGGGAATCGCCGTTGCCATCTGCGCGAGCGGGAACTACCTCGCCGGCACGGTCTGGCCGCCGGTGCTGCAGTACTTCTTCGACACGTCCGGCTGGCGCAATACGTACATCGGCGTCGGCATCTTCTGCGCCCTCACAGTGACGGCCAGCGCCTTCGCCCTGCGCCGGCGCCCGCCCGCGCTAGACGCATCCCCGTCAGGATCCCGTTTCGACGTGAAGAGCGACAGGCCCCTCGGGCTTTCGCCGAACGGGCTCATGGTGCTGCTCGCCGTCGCTGGGGTCGCCTGCTGCGTGGCGATGTCCATGCCGCAGGTCCACATCGTCGCCTACTGCGGCGACCTCGGCTACGGCGCGGCGCGCGGCGCGGAAATGCTCTCGCTCATGCTCGGCTTCGGCATCGTCAGTCGCCTCGTTTCCGGCTGGATCTCCGACCGCATCGGCGGCCTGCGCACGCTGCTCCTGGGCTCTACGCTGCAGGGAATCGCGCTGCTGCTTTTCCTGCCCTTCGACGGCCTGGTCTCGCTCTACGTCGTGTCGGCGCTCTTCGGCCTGTTCCAGGGCGGCATCGTCCCCGCCTACGCGCTCATCGTGCGCGAGCACTTCCGGCCCGCCGAGGCGGCGACGCGTACCGGCGTGGTGCTGATGGCGACGCTCTTCGGCATGGCGCTCGGCGGCTGGATGTCGGGCGCCATCTTCGACCTCACTGGCTCCTACCGCGCCGCCTTCCTGAACGGAATCGGCTGGAACCTGCTCAACCTGTCGATCGTCTTCTGGCTTCTCTGCCGCCTGCCCCGCGGTCAGAGGTTCTCGCTCCAGAACGCGCGCGCCGGATCGTAGGCCTCTGCGATACGCTTGAACTCGTCGAAGCGGGGATAGCTAAGCGCAGCCTCGGCCATCGTCACGGGAAAGTACTTCCCCCAGTGCAGGCGCCCGCGATAGAGCAGCAGGATGCACCTGGCCACGGTTCTGGCGAAGCGGGCGAAGCGCACCTCGACTTGGCGGTAAGTGAAGAAGCTGATCGAGTACCAGTCATCGCCGGCGCGCTCGCCGTCGGCGGCCATGGAGACGAGCGCGTCGTCGGCCAGGACGCGGCGGAAGAACAGCGGGTAATGCTGCGTCCAGGTTCCGCGCAGGTCGGCGACCTCCTCCTCCAGGCCGGCCGCCGCGAGCGATCGCCGCAGCGCATCGGAGCACTGCTTGCGCGTGCCGCCAGCGAGCTCGACGATCTCGCGCAGGGCACCAGCGGCCTCCTCTATGCGCGACGCGGGCACGAAGAGCTCCATCTCGACGTGACGAAAGAGATCGTGGCGCAGCGTGAGGACCCGCACGCTATCGTCGATCCGCGGCGGACTCCAGCGCATCCAGCGGCCGAGCATGCCGTAGAACGCCCGCATACGCGCATCGCTCAGCCGCAGGAGCACGTGCTTCAGCAGCCAGTGCAGCAGAACGTCGTTGAAGACCGC
>JAJNDL010000043.1 GCA_021156385.1 Moraxellaceae bacterium
CTCGTGATCGCGGAGACGCGCATGGTGGGCGGCGACCTGCGGCTGACGCTGAAACCGAAATGATTTTTCCCTTCCCCGCGGGGAAGGGAGTGAGTGCGGAGCAACGAACATGTTCACAGGCATCATCGAGGCCGTCGGCACCATCCGCGCCGTCGAACCGAAGGGCGGCGACGTGCGCCTGCGCATCGCCACCGGCAAGCTCGACCTTGGCGACGTGAAGCTGGGCGACTCCATCGCCACCAACGGCGTCTGCCTGACCGTGGTGGACCTGCCGGGCGACGGCTTCGTCGCCGACGTGTCCACCGAGACCCTGACGCGCTCCACGCTCGAGGGGCTCAAGGCCGGCACGACGGTGAACCTCGAGAAGGCGCTGCAGCCGCAGTCGCGGCTCGGCGGGCACATCGTCAGCGGCCATGTCGACGGCATCGGCGAAGTGGTGTGGCGCGACGCCTCGGCGCGCGCCGTGCTCTTCCGGGTGCGGGCGCCGCAAGAGTTGGCGAAATACATTGCCGAGAAGGGCTCGGTCACGGTGGACGGCATCAGCCTGACGGTGAACGGCGTGCACGGCGCGGACTTCGATCTCACCATCGTGCCGCACACGGTGCAGGAGACGAACATCGGCTCCTGGCAGCCGGGCACGAAGGTGAACCTCGAGGTCGACGTGATCGCCCGTTACCTGGAGCGCCTGCTGCTCGGCGAGAAGGCGGCCGACGCGGCACAGAAGGGCGGCATCACGCTGGGCTTCTTGGCCGAGAACGGATTCCTGAAATGACCATGACATCGACAACGACAAGAGGGCGGAACATGCGCAGCGCCATTGCACTCCTGCTGATGGTTTTTCTTTCCGGCCTGACCTGGGCGGATGACACTGCCAGTGCCGAGCGTCACAAGCTGGCGGCGGAATACTTCCGCGTGTCCGGCTACGAGGAGCTGTACGGCGACAGCCGCAAGGTCGAGGAAGCGATCAGCTCGCAGATGTACACGCTGGAGCAGAGCGTGACCGCGAACATGACGCCCGCGGATGCCGCCGACTACCGGCGCTTCATGGCGGAGATGCGTCCGGACATCAACCGCGTCATCGCGGCCGCGCTGGAGCGCATGCGTCCGCAGATGATCGATGCCGTGGCCGAGACCTATGGCATCGAGGAGTTGCGCGCGCTGGTGGCGTTCTATTCCTCGGAGACCGGCCAGAAGATCGTGGCCAGGACCCCGGAGCTGACGAACCGGATGATGGCGGTCGGTGGCCGCGAAATGGGTGAAATGATGAAGAGCATGCAGCAGCTGGTGGCCTCCCGCCTCCAGCAGGCGCCGAAGCCGCGCGCTGCAGCAGGCAAGGGTAAGTAAGATGGCACTGAATACGATTGAAGAACTGATCGCCGACATCCGGCTCGGCCGCATGGTCGTGCTGATGGACGACGAGGACCGCGAGAACGAGGGCGACCTCGTCATGGCGGCCACGCACGTGCGCCCCGAGGACATCAATTTCATGATCAGGTACGCCCGCGGCCTGGTCTGCCTGCCGATGACGCGCGAGCGCTGCGAGGCGCTGAAGCTGCCGCTCATGGTGCAGCGCAACGGCTCCGGCTACGGCACCAAGTTCACGGTCTCCATCGAGGCCGCGACCGGCGTCAGCACCGGCATCTCGGCGGCCGACCGGGCGCGCACCATCCAGGCCGCCGTCGCGCGCGACGCGAAGGCCTCGGACATCGTGCAGCCCGGCCACATCTTTCCGCTGATGGCGGAGCCGGGCGGCGTGCTGCGCCGCGCCGGGCACACCGAGGCGGCCTGCGACCTGGCGCGCCTCGCCGGGCTCGAACCGGCCGGCGTGATCTGCGAGATCATGAACGAGGACGGCACCATGTCGCGCCGCCCCGACCTCGAGAAGTTCGCGCAGGAGCACAACCTCAAGATCGGCACCATTGCCGACCTCATCCACTACCGCATGGTCAACGAGCAGACCGTGCAGCGCGTCGATGTGCACCCCCTGCCCACGGAGTATGGCGATTTCCGCCTGCATCTCTACCGCGACGCGGGCGGCACCGATGTGCACGTGGCGCTGGTGAAGGGCAACCTCGACGGCGACGTCGTGCCGACGGTGCGCGTGCACGTGGTGAATCCGCTGCGCGACCTGCTGCACGCCAAGTACCAGGGCCGCCTCGGCTGGAACCTGCAGAAGAGCCTGAAGGCGATCGCGGGCGCCGAGGCCGGCGTCATCGTGATGCTCGGCCAGGATTACGCCTCGGCGGACATGGTCGGGCACATCGAGGAGTTCTTCGGCCTGCGTTCGCGCAACACCGAGGGCTCCGGCTCCGGCATGTACCGCAACATCGGCACCGGCTCGCAGATCCTGCGCGATCTTGGCGTCACCAAGATGCGCCTGCTGAGTTCGCCGATGAAGTTCAATGCGCTCTCCGGCTTCGGCCTGGAGATCGTGGAATACGTGACCACTGAATGAGTTTTCCCGCTCCGCATTCATGGGGGCGGGAATGAATATCGAAGGGGAGAAAGAAATGAGCAACATCAAGTTCGTGGAAGGCAGCTTCACCCAGGCCAACGCCCGCTACGCCATTGCCGTGGCGCGCTTCAACAGCTTCGTCGTCGATGCGCTGCTCGATGGCGCCATCGACACGCTGAAGCGCCATGGCGTGCCGGAAGAGAACATCACCGTGGTGCGCGTGCCGGGTGCCTGGGAGCTGCCGCTGGTGGCCAAGAAGCTGGCCGAGCGCAAGGCCTTCGACGCCATCATCGGCCTGGGCGCCGTGATCCGCGGCGGCACGCCGCATTTCGACTATGTTTGCAACGAGGCGGCCAAGGGTCTCGGCGCCGTCGGCCTGGAATACGGCCTGCCGGTGATCTTCGGCGTGCTGACCACCGACTCCATCGAGCAGGCCATCGAGCGTTCCGGCACCAAGGCCGGCAACAAGGGCAGCGATGCCGCCATGACCGCGATCGAGATGGTGTCGGTGCTGCGCGCGCTGGGCTGATCCCGCGGTTATCTGCAGAAGAGGCTGCCGTCGCGCACCGGTTCTGTCCATGAGCCGTGCGCGGCCCGGCTGACGCCGCCCTGCGGCACGAGTGGTGAAGGAATTGAGCAAAGACAACAACGCCGGCATTCGGCCGGCAGCGCGCCGCAAGGCGCGGCGTTTCGCGCTGCAGGCGCTGTACGAGTGGGCGATCTCGGGCAACTCCATGTTCGAGATCGAGGCCCGCTATCGTGTCGAGAACGACATGCACAAGGTCGACCTCGAGTATTTCCACGAGCTCATCACCGAGATCGAGAAACGCTCGGACGCCATCGACGATGCCTTCATGCCGCATCTCGACCGCAAGTTCCACGAGCTCGACCATGTCGAGCGCGCCATCCTGCGCATCGGTACCTACGAGCTGCTGCACCGCCTCGATGTGCCCTACAAGGTGGTGATCAACGAGGGCATCGAGCTGGCCAAGCATTTCGGTGCCACCGAATCGCACAAGTACGTGAACGGCCTCCTCGACGAAGTCGCCAAGCAGCACCGCAGGCTCGAGCGCGAGCGCTCCGCATAACACGGAGCGGAAAGGGCCATGGCGCAGAAAGGCGAGTTCGACATCATCCGCGAATTCTTCCAGCGCCCGGTCGCCGATGCCGGCGTGCATCTCGGCATCGGCGACGATGCGGCGCTGCTGGCGGTGCCGGCCGGCCACGAGCTCGTCGTCAGTACCGACACGCTGGTTGCCGGCCGCCACTTCCCGGAGGCGACGGCGCCTTTCGACATCGGCTGGAAAGCGCTGGCGGTGAACCTCTCGGATCTCGCCGCCATGGGCGCACGGGCGCGCTGGGTGACGCTGGCGCTGACGCTGCCGGACAGCGACGAGGATTTCCTGCGCGAATTCTCGCGCGGCCTCTTCGCCCTCGCCGAGCGCGAGCAGGTGAGCCTGGTCGGCGGCGACACCACACGCGGCCCCCTCGCCCTCACGGTCACCGCGCTCGGCGACGTGCCGCTGGGTGCGGCGCTGAAGCGCAGCGGCGCGCGGGTCGGCGACGATCTTTATGTATCGGGCACGGTCGGCGATGCCGGCCTCGGCCTGCGCCTCGAACTCGGCCAGTGGCTGGATGAAATTGCGCCGGCCGCCGCGGAATTCGCGCTGCAGCGCCTGCGTCGCCCCGAGCCCCGTCTGGGGCTGGGCTTCGCACTGCGCGGTGTGGCGACGGCCTGCCTGGATGTCTCCGATGGCCTCGCCCAGGACCTGGGTCACCTGCTGGCAGCGTCGCGGACCGGCGCCGTGCTGGAGCTGGACTGGCTGCCGCGCAGCGCCGCGCTGGCCGGCATCGAGCCGGCGTTCGCGGATGTGCTGGCGCTGACCAGCGGCGACGACTACGAGCTGCTGTTTACGGCGCCGCCCTCGGCACGCGAGCGCCTGGCGGCGCTGCCTGTCACCCGCATCGGCCGGATGACGGAGGTGCCGGGGCTGCAGCTGTGGCGCGGCGGCAATCCGGTGGAAATGCCGGTGGCCGGTTTCACGCACTTCTGAGCGGCAAAGGCGGCTACCATCCGGCGGCGCTGCCGAGTATCAACACCGAATGCGGCAGCGGACGTGCCGACCGGCGTCGCCGCGTTCAACCACAACGACAAGACCATGGCCAAGAAACCCGATCTCCGCGACCCCCTGCAGCTGCTCGCCTTCGGCTTCGGCAGCGGCCTCGCCCCCAAGGCGCCCGGCACCTTCGGCTCGCTGGCGGCCCTGCTGCTTTTCCCGCTGCTGGCGCTGCTTACGCTGCCGGCCTATCTCGCAGTGGTCGCGGTGGCGGCCATCGCCGGCGGGCCGATCTGCGGCCACGCGGCGCGGGCGCTGGACGTGCACGACGACGGCCGCATCGTCTGGGACGAGTTCGCCGGCCAGTGGCTGGCACTGGCACCCCTGGTCCCGGTCCTGGAGTGGACGCCGGCCAGCCTGCTCTGGCTCGTCGCCGGCTTCGGGCTCTTCCGCCTGTTCGACATTGCCAAGCCCTGGCCGATTGGTTATCTGGACAGGAAGGTCCACGGCGGCGTCGGCATCATGCTCGACGACCTGCTGGCGGGCGTGGTTGCCGCGGTCGCGCTGCTCCTGCTGCAGCGCGTCGCCGGCTGAGGACGTAGCAGCTCATGACGATCATCCGCACCTCCCTGCTGGCCCTGCTGTTCGGCGCCGGTCTTTCCACAGCGCAGGCGGCGCCCTATTACGACCCGCACGTGACGGTGATCGGCCTGATCGGCGAGCGCGCCATCCTGCGCATCGACGGCGAGCAGGTCATGCTGAAGCCCGGCGAAGGCAGCGCCGGCGTCACGCTGCTGCGCGTCGAGGCCGGCCAGGCCGTGCTGCAGATCGGCAAGCGCGAGCTGCGCCTCGGCATGGGCGCCGACACCGGCGGCATCGCGGCGCGCCAGCCCGGCGACATCAGCGTCGAGCTCGTCATGAACCAGAGCGGCCAGTTCATCACCAGCGGCACCATCAACGGCCGCGTCGTGGAATTCCTGGTCGACACCGGCGCCAATACCGTGTCGATGACCTCGGGCGAGGCGCGCCGCCTCGGCATCGACTACCTGGCCGAGGGCCAGCCCGGCGCCAGCATGACGGCGGCCGGCCTGGTGCGGGCCTGGGGCATCACGTTGAAGAGTGTCACGGTCGGCCCCATTACCCTGAAGAACGTGCAGGCCACCGTGCGCGAATCGAACGATACGGCACCCATCCTGCTCGGCATGACCTTCCTGAGCCGGGTCGACCTGCAGCAGCGCGCCAACCGCATGAAGATCAGCGCGCGCTGAGCCGGCCGCGCATTTGTCCCGTCGCCGCCGCAGGGCCGGATTGCTACAATCCCCGCCCCCCAGACCGGAGATTCCCGTGGCTGTCGTCTTCGTCGCTTCCTCCCGCCTGCCGACGCGTCACGGCACCTTCACCATCCACGGCTTCGAGGAGCCGCTGACGGGCAAGGAGCACGTGGCGCTGGCCATGGGCGAGGTCGGTGACGGCCAGCCCGTGCTGCTGCGCGTGCACTCCGAATGCCTGACCGGCGACTGCTTCGGCAGCCTGCGCTGCGACTGCGGCCCCCAGCTCGAGGCCGCGATGCAGAAGGTGGCGGGCGCAGGCCGCGGCATCATCCTCTACCTGCGCCAGGAAGGCCGCGGCATCGGCCTGCTCAACAAGATCCGCGCCTATGCGCTGCAGGATGCCGGCGCCGACACCGTCGAGGCCAACGAGCAGCTCGGCTTCGCCGCCGACCAGCGCGAATACTCCATGTGCGAGGACATGCTGAAGCACCTCGGCGTGGCGGCGGTGCGCCTCATGACCAACAACCCGCGCAAGGTCGCCGCGCTCGAGGCACACGGCATCACGGTGGTGGAGCGCGTGCCGCTGATGACGGGGCGCAATCCGCACAACGAGCAGTACCTCAAGACCAAGCGCGGCAAGCTCGGGCACATGTTCGAGCAGGACGAGTGAGTCACGTTGTGGGTCCAGCGCAATAAAAAAGCCGGCGATTGCCGGTTTTTTTATTGGCGCACATCTCGCATTGGACGACGCGCTTTTCGTAGGTCGGGATTTATCCCGACGAAGTCGTCGAATCCCCGCTGCTGTCGGGATAAATCCCGACCTACGAAAAGCGGCAGTCGTGGAATAACGAAGTGATGGTCAGCCCTTGGGCTCGGCGCTGATCACGGTGAAGCTCGGCGCGGTATCGAGCCGGGCGCGGATGGACCGCTCGATGCCGGCAGCATCGAGCCCGCATTCCGCGAGCATCTCCGCCGGCGTGCCGTGCTCGATGAAGGCGTCGGGAATGCCGAGGTTCTGTACCGGCACGACGAGGCGTTCGCGCGCCAGGAATTCGTTCACCGCCGATCCGGCGCCACCCATGATGGCGTGCTCCTCCACCGTCACCAGCAGCTTGTGCGACTGCGCCAGCTCGCGGATCAGTGCTTCATCCAGCGGCTTCACGAAGCGCATGTCGACCACGGTCGCGTTCAGCTTTTCCGCCGCGGCCAGCGCCGGCGTCAGCGACGCGCCGAAGGCCAGGATGGCGACACGTTCGCCGCTGCGCCTTTTGACACCGCGGCCGAGGGGCAGCGCCGTCATCGGTTTCTCGATCTTCATGCCGGGGCCGGTGCCGCGCGGATAGCGCACCGCGGCCGGGCCCTTGTGCTCGAAGCCGGTGTAGAGCATCTGCCGGCATTCGTTCTCGTCGGAGGGCGCCATGATCACGATGTTGGGGATCGTGCGCATGAAGGCGTAGTCGTAGGCACCGGCGTGCGTAGGGCCGTCCTCGCCGACCAGGCCGGCGCGGTCGATGCCGAAGGTGACGTCGAGATTCTGCAGCGCGATGTCGTGCACGAGTTGGTCGTAGCCGCGCTGCAGGAAGGTGGAATAGATCGCGACGACGGGCTTCAGGCCCTCGCAGGCCATGCCGGCGGCCAGCGTCAGCGCGTGCTGCTCGGCGATGGCGACGTCGTGGTAGCGCGCGGGGAATTCCTTCGCGAAGCGCACCATGCCGGAGCCCTCGCACATCGCCGGCGTGATGCCGACGCAGCGCGCGTCGGCGGCGGCCATGTCGCAGAGCCAGTCGCCGAACACGTCGGAATACTTCGGCTTCTTCGGCACCGGGCTG
>JAJNDL010000437.1 GCA_021156385.1 Moraxellaceae bacterium
TGGCAGGCGCGCGTGCAATTGATGCACGGCATCGAGCCGGAGCAGTGGCCCGACGCGAGCGATGCCGCGCTGCTGGAAAATCTGGAGCAGTGGGCGGGAGCGTATCTCGACGGCGTCACCCGCTTCAGCCACCTGGAGAAATTTCCGTTGCGCGATGCGCTGCACGGCCTGCTCGACTGGCCGCAGCAGCAGCGCCTCGACCGGGAACTGCCGGTGCGCCTCGCCGTGCCCAGCGGTTCGAGCATCGGCATCGACTACACGACGGATCATTATCCGGTGCTGTCGGTAAAACTGCAGGAGATGTTCGGCCTCACCGAGACACCGCGTCTCGCTGGCGGCCGCGTGCCGCTCACCATCCACCTGCTGTCGCCGGCACAACGTCCCGTGGCGGTGACGCAGGACCTCGCCAGCTTCTGGAAGAATGTCTATGCGGACGTGCGCAAGGACTTGCGTGGTCGCTATCCGCGCCATCCCTGGCCGGAAGACCCGCTGACGGCGCCGGCGCAGCGCGGCGTGAAGAAGCGCGAGCAGCCCTGACATCCGGCCCGCCGCAAGGCGGAAATGAAAAAGCCCGGCATATCTGCCGGGCTTTTTTTGCAGCAACACTCGAGCTCAGTTGTCGGTCTGCGGCTTGCCGACCACGTCCGCCTGCGTCGTCGGCTTGCCGAGGTAGCCGCCGATCACCATGCCGATGGCGCTGGCCACGAGGCCGATCAGGTGCGGCTCGACGACGCCCTCTTCACCGAAGATCTCGAGCAGGATCCAGGTGCCGAGGCCGAGGGCGATGGAGAGTGTCACGCCGAGGTTGTTGGCGCGCCTCCAGAACAGGCCGGCGGCCAGCGGCACGAAGGCGCCGGCCAGGGTGATGCGGTAGGCGTTTTCTACCATGCCATGGATGCTTTCGCTGGTGGAGGTGGCATACAGCGTCACCAGGATGCCGAACACCAGCACGGTGCCACGGGTGACCCAGAGCAGCTGGTTATCGGTCATGCCCTTCACGCTGTGGCGCACGATGTTCTCGGAGAAGGTCACGGCCGGCGCGAGCAGCGTGCCTGAGGCGGTGGACATGATCACCGAGAGCAGGGCACCGAAGAACACGATCTGCGCGAACACGGACATGTGGTTCATCACCAGCGTCGGCAGGATGAGCTGCGAGTCCTTGGCGCCGACGCTCGCCACCATAGCGGGGTCGATGATCTTGGCGGAGTAGGCGATGAAGAGTGGCACCGCGGCGAAGAAGAAGTAGGAAATCCCGCCCAGCGTCGTGCCCCAGACGGCGACCTTCTCGTTCTTGGAGGAGTTCACGCGCTGGAACACGTCCTGCTGCGGAATGGAGCCCAGCGCCAGTGTCACCAGCGCAGCGATCCAGCCGACGATGTCGAGCAGGTCGGCGGTGGGCAGGAAGGAGAACTTGCCTTCGGCATGCGCCTGGCTCACCACGGTGCCGAAACCGCCGGCCATGTCGCCGGCCACCCAGGCGATGTAGATGAGGCCGATGATGATGAGGATCATCTGCACGAAGGTGGTGATCGCCACCGACCACATGCCGCCGAAGAGCGTGTAGAAGATCACCACCGAGGCGCCGATCACGGTGCCCTGGGCCACGCTGATCTCGCCCTGCGTCAGCACGTTGAAGACCAGGCCCAGCGCCGTCATCTGCGCCGCTACCCAGCCCAGGTACGAGATCACGATGCAGATCGAGAGCACGAGCTCGGTCTTGTGGTTGTAGCGGGCGCGGAAGAAGTCGCCCAGCGTCAGCAGGTTCATGCGGTAGAGCGGCCGCGCGAAGATCAGGCCGAACAGCACCAGGCAGAGCGAGGCGCCCAGCGGGTCGGAGATCAGGCCGCGGAAGCCCTCGTCCAGGAAGGTGGCGGAGATGCCGAGCACCGTCTCGGCGCCGAACCAGGTGGCGAAGACCATGGCCAGCACCATGACCATGGGCAGGTTGCGGCCGGCCACGACATAGTCGCGGGCATTGTGCACCTTGGTCGCGGCGGCAAGGCCGATGAGCAGCGAGATCGCCAGGTAGGCGACGACGAACCAGAGCAGCATGGCAGGGACCAGAGCAGCATGGCAGGGGCTCCTGTCAGGGGCGGGCAAAAACCGGGCGATTGTAAAAGCGCTTTAAGGAACGTGTCATTCCTGTTGAGAGGCGTATGGCCACGTAACCGCAAAATTTCCGCCGGCCGGCCCGGATGCGCAGGAATACGCGAGGCCGAGGTGCCGCCGGCCAGCGCGGGCGAGTCTCCACTTCTTCGTATTGTCGGCGGGATTGGCCGCGTTGGAGCATGGGCTAGTCCCGGATGGGGCCCATAAATAGAATTCAGGGAGAGAATTCATGCAGCCAGAACGGCGCCTTTCGCGTTTCCACCGTCTTCTCTGCCTTTGCCTGCTGGCCCTGTCCGGGCTGGTCCAGGCGGCTGGAACGCTTGTGCCGGCGCCGCAGCGCGCCGACATGGTTTACGACGACCGTCGCGACCTTCTCTACATCAGCAACGGCAGCCAGCTCCTGCGCTACCAGCTGGCCTCGGGCACCTTCATCGATCCGCTGGAGCTGGGCGGCAGCCTGAAGGGCATGGACATCTCGCCCGACGGCAACACGCTGGCGGTGGCCGATACCAGCTACGACAGCGGCAGCAACAGCAACTGGGTACACCTGGTCGACCTTGGCAGCATGACGACGCGCAAGGTCAGCTTCACACGCGCGTCCTCAGAAGGCGGCACCTTCACTGTGGCCTGGGCCGGCGACGGCAGCCTGCTGGTCACCTCTACCTTCCTGGGTTCCGGCTGGGTGCCGCTGCGCCGCTACGTGCCGGCCACCGGGCAGGTCGCCACGCTGACCTCGGTGCGCCAGGACACCATGCTGCGCGCCAGCGCCGACGGCAGCGTGGTCGGCTTTGCCGAGAGCAACATTTCGGACGGCCGCTTCGGCCGCTACC
>JAJNDL010000044.1 GCA_021156385.1 Moraxellaceae bacterium
CCGCAGGCGTTGTGCGGCACCATCGCGCGGTGCGGTGAAGGCGCGACAACTGCCTGGATAGGTATTGTTGCCCAACCGGGCAAGGTCGGCACGTGAACAGCGGCACCAGAACACATCGCCCTGCGCCTGCAGGATTTCAAGAGCTTCGAGATAAGCGTCAGAGCGACTGCTCTGGAACAGGACTTCGCCATCCCACTCCAGGCCATAGACCTCAAGCTGGCGTTGAATCAGCGCATCTGCTCCCGGCATGGCGCGCGGCGGATCGATATCCTCGATGCGCAGCAGCCACTGGCCATTGGCGGCGCGCGCATCGCACCAGCTGCCGACAGCGGCCAGGAGCGAACCAAAATGCAGGAGCCCGGTAGGTGAAGGAGCAAAGCGGCCGATGTAGGGCATAGGGGCACGTAATGAAAAAAACGCCGCAGTTGCGGCGTTTTTTCGGTTGGTGGCAATCAGCCGACCAGCTGCTTTTCCTTGATTTCTGCCAGGTTCTTGCAGTCTATACAGAGCGTAGCGGTCGGTCGCGCCTCGAGCCGGCGGATGCCGATTTCCACGCCGCAGTCGTCGCAGTACCCGTAATCTTCCTTGTCGATGCGATCCAGCGTCTGGTCGATCTTCTTGATCAGCTTGCGCTCGCGGTCACGCGTACGCAGTTCCAGCGAGAATTCCTCTTCCTGGGTGGCGCGGTCGTTGGGGTCGGGCAGGTTGGCCGACTCATCCTGCATGTGATGCACGGTGCGGTCGACTTCTTCCATGAGCTCGCGCTTCCACGCCTCGAGAATGATGCGGAAGTGAGCAAGCTGCTTCGGATTCATGTAGTCCTCGCCCTTGCCTTCCTGGTAGGGCGTCGTGCCATGAATCAACCCGTTGGTCGCAGCGCTGGAAGCTCTGCTGGAGGTCTTGCTGGTGGCCCTGGGGGCAGGTTTCACGCTTTCTGTTTTCACGGCTGCGGCTTTGCTTGAAGAGGTTGAAGAGGTCTTGGCGGCCGTCGCGGCGGTTGTGCCTGCGGATTTGGCAGGGGCCTTGGCTTCGGGAGCCGGGGCTGCTGCCTTGGCCGTCAAGGGCTTGGCTACAGGTGCTGCCTTGGCTGTCTTGGCGGCAGGCTTGGCAGCGGTCTTCACAGGCTTGGCCGGTGTCTTGGTAACCGGCTTGCTCGCACCCTTGCTTGCAGCTGCCTTGCTGGCAGTCTTGGCGGCAGTTGCCTTGGGAGCAGCCGCCTTGCTTGTTGTCGCGGTTTTGCTGGCTGCCTTGGGGGCAGCGGTCTTGGCAGTGGGCTTGGCTGCGGTGGCCTTGGTGGCGGCAGCCTTCCCGGAAACTTTAGCAGGCGCTTTCGCGTCGGACCTGGTTGTTGCCTTGGCGGGCTTGGCCGGCGTCTTCGCAGCAGGCTTGGCCGGTGTCTTGGCGGCCGGCTTCGCCGGCTTGGCTGGTGCCTTGGCGGCAGGTTTTGCAGCAGGTTTGGCTGGCGATTTCGAAGCGGGTTTGGCAGGTGCCTTGGCGGGAGTCTTGCCAGTGGATTTGCTGGCGGCGGGCTTGGCCGGCGATTTCTTGGCGGCGGGTTTTGCCGGTGTCTTGGCCGGCGCCTTGGCGGGCTTGTCAGCCGCGGCTGTCTTTTTCTTGTTCTTGCTTTTGTCAGACGTGGAAGCCATTGCCATCCCCTGGGACCTGGAAAACGCCAATCTATATCAAGAAGCCTCTACCCGGACAACTCGCGGAATGCGACGGATACAAGCCTAGTCCTTTGTTGCATGGGCCGGCATCAGCCACACGCTGTTGTCGATGAGCTGCACATCCAGCCGTACCAGCGCCTCGCCCTGGCAGGGGCCGAACACGCAGAGCCCGTCCTCGATCTGGAACAGTGCGCCGTGATTGGCGCATTGTATGTAGCGGTGCTCCGTATCCAGGAAGACATCGGGCATGAAGTTCAGTTCGATACCCAGGTGCGGACACATGTTGCGGTAGGCGTGGAGCTCGCGGCCTTGCCGCACCACTACCACCTCGCCGCCGGGCGTCTGCACGCCGATGGCGTCGCCATCGGGAATGTCGTTGAGTTCGCAGAGCTTTTGCATGTCCAGCTCGAAAAGGCGGGCGATTATAGGGGGCGGGCCTTTATTGTCCAGAATGCGCTGCGTTGACTTCCCGCAACAGCGCGGCGTGCTGCTCCAGCGGCAGACGCGGACCGAACTGGCCGACCACGGCCGCGGCCGCGGCACTGGCCAGCGCACCGGCGCGCGCCGGGCTCCAGTCGCGGGTGAGGCCGAAGAGGTAGGCGCCGGCAAACATGTCGCCAGCGCCATTGGAGTCGACCGGCGTCACCGGAGTCGGTGCGATGCGGTGCGTCTCGCGGCCGTCCCACGCCAGGGCGCCCTTGCCCCCCAGCGTGATCACGACCTGGCGGGCAATCTTCTTCAGGGCTTCCAGTGCGTGCTCGGCACTGGGTGCGTCGCTCCACAGGCAGGCCTCTTCCTCGTTGCAGAACAGCAGGTCGACACCGTCGTCGAGCATCTCCGCCAGGCCCGGCTTGAAGAAGCGGACCATGGCCGGGTCGGAGAAGGTCATGGCGATCTGCACCCCGTTGGCGCGGGCGATACGGCGCGCTTCCTTCACGGCGGTGCGCGCCGAGTCGGAGCTCACCAGATAGCCTTCGATGTAGAGCCAGTGCGAGGCTGCGAGCGATGCCGGTACCAGTTCGGCCACGGATACGTCGGAAGTGATGCCGAGGAAGGTGTTCATGGTGCGCTCGCTGTCGGGCGTCACCATGACCACGCAGGTGCCGGAAATGCCGGATTCGCGCTCCGGCTTCAGGTTGCTGGTGACGCCGGCGGCGTGCAGGTCGTGCACGTAGAAATCGCCGGTGCCGTCGTTGGCGACCTTGCAGGAATAGAAGCTGCGGCCACCGAAGGCGGCCACGGCGATGATGGTGTTGGCGGCCGAGCCGCCGCTGGCGCGCTTTTCCAGGCCGAATTCGGAGTCGAGGGCAGCGATCAGGTTCTGCTGCTGCGCCTCGTCGACCAGGGTCATCTGTCCCTTGCTGATGCCGTGGCGGGCAAGAAAGTCATCGGTGACGCGGTATTCGGCATCGACCAGGGCATTGCCGATGGCATAGACATCAAAGTGGCGCAGGGACATATGTTGTGACACCGTTTACAAAAGTTGGGCGATTATGCGAGCAGGCCGGGCTGCCCGCCAGTAGGGGCGGACGCTAGAATCCCGGGCCGTCGAGGCTGCCATTACCCCAAGTACACCTGATCCCATGTCGGCACTGCGTTCCCGCGGTTTCATCATTACCGCCCTCCTCATCCTGCTGGTCATCGTCCTGCTCGCCGTGGTGGGGCTCGGCCTCTACATGCTGCGGCTGGACGGGGTCGTGCGCGACAAGTTCGAGGGCAGGCGCTGGGCCATTCCGGCCCGTGTCTATGCGCGGCCGCTGGAGCTTTATGCCGGCGCTCCCCTGGCGCAGCGCGACGTGCTCGACGAATTGAAGCTGCTGCATTACCGCCAGCAGAGTCCGGCAAATGCCGGCAGCTGGCAGCAGAAGGGCAACGAGCTCGTCATCCATACCCGTGGCTTCACTTTTGGCGACGGTGCGGAAAAGGCACAGGTGCTGCGCCTGCGCTTCAGCGGCAACACCATCGCCGACGTGGCCAGTACCGAACGCAACGAGCGCGGGGTCGTGCGCCTCGAGCCCATGGTCATCGGCGGCATCTATCCGCGCCACAACGAGGATCGCATCCTGATGCAGCTCAAGGAGGCGCCGAAGTATCTGGTGCCGGCGCTGCTCGCGACCGAAGACCGTTCCTTCTACTCCCACTACGGCATTTCGCTGCGCGGCACGGCGCGTGCGCTCTGGGTCAACCTCACCAGCGGGCGTACGCAGGGCGGCAGCACGCTCACCCAGCAGCTGGTGAAGAATTTCTATCTGTCCAGCGAGCGCACCATGACGCGCAAGGCCAACGAGGCCTTGATGGCGCTGCTGCTGGAGATGCACTACAGCAAGGATGAAATCCTCGAGACCTATCTCAACGAGGTGGCGCTGGGACAGAGCGGCGACCGGTCCATCAATGGTTTCGGCCTCGCGGCGCAGTTCTACTTCGGCCAGCCGGTTTCGGAGCTGGAGCTGCACCAGGTCGCGCTGCTGGTGGCAATGGTGCAGGGGCCTTCCTATTACAATCCGCGGCGCAATCCCAAGCGCGCGCTGGCGCGGCGCAATCTCGTGATCGACAACTTGCTGCGCGACGGCGGGATCAAGGCGGAGCTGGCAGAAAAGGCAAAGAAAAAGCCGCTGGGCGTGGTGCCCAAGCCAACAGCCGCCACCGTGTACCCGGCCTTCATCGACCTCGTGCGGCGTCAGCTGCATACGGAGTACAAGGAGGAGGATCTTGCCAGCGAAGGCCTGCGCATTTTCACGACGCTGGATCCGCTGGTGCAGGAGGCTGGCCAGGCCGCCTTCCAGTCCACCGTCGTACGCTTGAAGAAGTCCGCGCCGAAGCGCCTCGGCAAGCTGCAGGGCGCCATGGTGGTAGCCAATCCCGAGAACGGCGAGTTGCTGGCCATGATTGGCGGCTACGGTGAGTTTACCGGCTACAACCGTGCGCTCGATGCGCGGCGCCAGATCGGCTCCCTGGTGAAGCCCACGGTGTATCTCACGGCGCTCGATTCCGGCCGCTACACGGTGGTGTCGCCGCTGGACGATGGCCCCGTGCAGCTGGCCAGCGAGGACGGCAAGGTCTGGGAGCCGAAGAACGACGACGGCGAAAGCCATGGCGTGGTGCCGCTCTATCACGCGTTGTCGCACTCCTACAACCAGGCGACGATCCGCATGGGCATGGAGGTGGGTGTCCCGGAAGTCATCGCCACGCTCAAGCGCATGGGGGTGAAGCAGCAGCTCGCCAATTACCCTTCGCTGATGCTGGGGGCGGTCGACATGTCGCCGCTGGAGGTGCTGTCGTTGTTCCAGGTCTATGCCAGCGGCGGGTTCCGTGCGCCGCCGCGCAGCATCCGCGAAGTGATCGATGCCAAGGGAAAGCCGCTCAAGCGCTACGGCCTGGCGGTGGAGCAGGTGGCGGACCCGGCGGCGGTCTATCTCGTGAATTTCGCGCTGCAGCAGACGATGCGGTCGGGCACGGCAGCGAGTGCTGCGGCGAGCCTGCCGCCCGATCTCGTCATGGCGGGGAAGACCGGGACCACCAACGACCTGCGCGATGCCTGGTTCGCCGGCTACACGGGCAATTACCTGGCGATAGTCTGGGTGGGCAATGACGACAATCGTCCGACCGGGTTGTTCGGCGCCACCGGTGCCCTGCCGGTCTGGGTGGAAACCATGCGCCGGCTGCATCCGGTACCGCTGGTGCAGGCGCAGCCGGAAAACGTGCAATGGCAGTGGGCCGACCGCGAGACCGGCTTGCGCTCGGCGGAAGGTTGTCCGGACGCTGTCTTCGTGCCGTTCCGCAGCGACACCGTGCCCCAGGATGCGGTGGCCTGTGGCGAAGGGGGACTGCCCGGTGCCGTCCAGAAGGCCTTCCAGCGCGTGATCGACATTTTCTGAAGGGGCGATTTGCAAGTCGCTACAGGCAGAAGCTTGCCAAACATGCCGGCGCGGTATTCATTCGCAGCCTGAACTTCATCCCCAGTCCATGCCGGAAAGCCGCAGGATTTTCAGCCTGCCAGGCGGAGCCGCCAGGGAAGGTCCATTGCGATGTACAAATCCCGGTTCTCTTTTCCCTTCGTGATCATGTTGTCCGTAAATGGACTGCTGTCGGGGTGCATGCAGCATCCCGCCGGCTCCTCCGCACCCGTGGTGGTGGAACGGGGGGCGGTGCCGCCCACGCAAGATGTGCCTCCGGCCCAGGATGGGACCGTGCCCGGAACAGGCACGCCACCTCCTTCGGCACAGCCACCCCGCCAGCTTGCCGACGGGGCGCAGCTGCCGGCCGTCAAGGGCCTGCTGGGCGCGGCCGATCGCGCGCTGGCGCGCGGGGATGTCGAAATGGCCGCCTCCAATCTCGAGCGCGCCCAACGCCTGGCGCCGCAATCGGCCCAGGTCTATCAGCGGCTGGCGAAGGTGAGGCTGAAGCAGAAGCGTCCTGCCGAGGCCGAGCAGCTCGCGCGCAAGGGGCTGGCCTTTGCGGGCTCTCCTGCGCAGCAGGCCGAGCTCTGGCGGCTGATCGCCAACGCCCGCCAGCAGCAGGGCAAACAGGCTGCTGCGCGCGAAGCCAGTGCAAAAGCGGCAGCGCTGGGCGCGCAATGATCTGGGCGTGAAGGCTTCTAACTGGCGATTTCTTCCAGCCTGACGACGCGACGCACGAGCTGGGCCAGCGAGTCGGCCTGCAGCTTGAGGTAGATGCGCGAGCGATGTGACTCCACGGTACGCGTGGAAAGCCCGATCTGCTGTGCGATCAGCTTGTTCGGCAACCCTTCCAGCATCAGCTCCAGCACCTGCTTCTCGCGGTCGGAAAGCTGTGCGAGTTGTTCCCTGAACGAGCTGGCTTCCCGGCGCAGGCGGAGCCGCTGCGAGTCTTCCTGCAGGGCTTTGCGGATGCTGTCCAGCAGCGCCTGTTCATTGAGGGGACGGGCAAAGAAATCGGTGGCACCGTTGCGGAATGCGCGTCGACAGGTATCGAGGCAACCGTGGTGCGCAGTCAGGATGACCGGCAGCGTCACCACCAGCTCGCGCAGCAGGACAGGTATCGTTTGCTCCTCGCCCTGGCCGGTGCCAACGTCGAGCACCAGGCAGCCGGCGATCTCCGGGCGCCATTCCGCCAGGAAGTCCGCCATGCGGGTAAAGCTTCGCACCAGGAGCCCTTGCGCAAGCAGGAAGTGCTGCAGTGCACTGCGTGCATCTGCATCCGTATCGACGAGAAAGACGACGGGATCAGGTAGCGCGAGACTCATGCCCAACTTCCTTGTGGACGAGAGTGGCCGGGCAGCGGACCGCGCCGATGCGGTCAACGCATGTGCAGGCAGGTATCGACAATGCCGTGTCTGCTGAGGCTGCCGGTTCCGATCGGCTCTGATGCCCTGTCATGCCAATCCAGCGGCAGGACACGGGCAGGCGGCATGCAGGCATTTTTTCCCCTTTGGCTACCGCATGTGGCTGATATTCCTATCAATGTACTCGAAGGGGGGTATTGAGAGCAGCTATGGATGACTGCCGTTCATGCCCTCGGAACGCAATCTCGTCTGCAGCCACTCCGGAATGGCGTCTTCTTGCGCTGTCGGGCTGCGATCCGCCTTGTTGCCGAGGACCATCCTGCCTTCCATTTCGAGAGCGCTGACACGGTATTCGATGGGGTCGCCGCTACGCAGGTGGCCGGACACCTTGACCGGAAAGTTCAGATAATCCGCTGCCAGCCAGATGTCGAAGGCACGCACCATGGCGCCGAGTTCGGGTTCGAAGAATTCGCCGGCGACATGCAGCGTGCGCAGGGTACCAACCGGCAACCTGATCTTTTCTTCCGCCACCAGCGAGAAACGCACCTGGTACACGCCGCGACCCGTGCTGACGAAGAGGGACTGCGG
>JAJNDL010000438.1 GCA_021156385.1 Moraxellaceae bacterium
CGCTCGCGCTCGAGATCCATGGAATCCAGCACCTGTGCCTGCATCTCGCGTTCTTCCAGGCCCCCGCAGAGCTGGATGAAGCGGTCGGCCAGCGTCGACTTGCCATGGTCGATGTGGGCGATGATGGAGAAATTGCGGATGTGCTTGATGTCGGTCACGGGCTTACCACGGGAGGGAGGGAGCGAGGGCGCGGATTCTACCCGAATCGACCTTGGACCGGCAGGCCGGAAGCAGGCGCCGGGCCTGCTTCCGGAAACAGCGCTTACTGCTTCTTGGCGGCTTCGGTCGGCGCAAGGCGGAGGGCCAGGATCATGGGCTGGCCACGGCGTACGATGCCCAGCGGCAAGGCCTTGCCGGACGGCAGCTCCTTGACCATCTCGACGAACTGCTTGCCATCCTTCACCGGCTTGCCCTGCAGGCTGACCACCACGTCGCCGGCACGCAGCCCGGCGTCATTCGCCGCCCCATCCGTAAGCTGCAGCAGGAGTACGCCACCATCGATCTTGAGGGTCTGCTTCTCTTCCGCACTCAAGTCACGGAAGGCACCGATCCCCAGCCGGCTGAGGTCAGGCTTGGCAGGCTTCTTGTTCCTCGGATTGCCGGCCGCCACCTGATCCTCCGGCAGTGCCGCCACCTGGAAACTCATCATCCGGCTGCTGCCGTCGCGGTAGACCGTCAGCGGATAAGTGTTGCCGACCTTGGAACGGCCGATCATGAAAGGCAGGTCCGTATGCCGTGCGATATCGCGGCCATTGAACTGGGTGATGACATCGCCTTCCTTGAGTCCGGCCTTCTCGGCCGGCGTGCCCGGCAGCACCTTTGACACCAGCGCCCCGGCCGGACGCGGCAGGTTGTAGGCATCGGCCAGGTCACGCGTGATGTCCTGGGTCACCACGCCGAGGTAGCCGCGGGAGACCTGACCGGAAACCTTGAGTTGCTCCGTCACGTCCATGGCCACATCGACGGGAATCGCGAATGACAGCCCCACGTAACCGCCGGACGGGCTGTAGATCTGTGAGTTGATGCCAACCACCTCGCCCCGCATGTTGAGCAGCGGGCCTCCGGAATTACCCGGATTGATGGCAACGTCGGTCTGGATGAAGGGCACATAGGAGCCGTTGGGCAAGGCACGCGACTTGGCGCTGACGATGCCCGAGGTCACCGTGTACTCGAAGCCGTAGGGCGAGCCGATCGCCACTACCCACTCGCCGACCTTGAGCTGTTCGGGATTGCCGATCTTCAGGCTGGGCAGGTCCTTGCCTTCGATCTTCAGCAGCGCCACGTCGGATAGCGGATCGGTGCCGATGACCTCGGCATCGAGCTCGCGACGGTCGGACAGGCGCACGGTCACCGTGTCGGCTCCCTGCACGACATGCAGAGGCGCTGATGTTGACCACGGCCTTGCTGGCATCCTCCACCAGCGGGGTGAAATCCGGCAGCTGGGCAGCGGCGGGAAGACTCACGAGAAAGGCCAGTACCAAGCCAAAGGAACGTACAGCAATCGCCCGCACCGGGGCGGACTGCAACAATGACCGCATGACGGATCTCCTTGAAAAAGCGGATGGCGCGCTCGCGCTCTTGTAATCGCAGCGGCAAGTTAGCGAGCACTACCGCTACTGAACAGTTCGAATTTGTAAGCAATCCCGATGAGATTTCCAAGATGGTGGCCGGTGCCCGTAACGTTTCCGTACTGTAACCACAGGCCTATACTACGCGCCCCCGGCCCCGGGCCACTTTCATTGCGGACTCTCCCATGACCGACCACGTGCACGATGTCCTCATCATCGGCAGCGGTGCCGCCGGCCTGACCCTGGCGCTCAAGCTGGCCCCCACCTTGCGCGTGGCGGTGCTGTCCAAGGCCGAGCTCACCGATGCCAGCACCTACTACGCCCAGGGCGGCGTGGCAGCCGTCATGGACGAAACCGACTCCACCGATGCCCATGTCGCCGATACGCTGGTGGCCGGTGCCGGACTCTGCCATGAAGACGCCGTCCAGTTCACCGTGGAAAACGGTCCCGAGGCCATCCGCTGGCTCATCGAACAGGGGGTGAGCTTCACCCTGGACGCCGACGAGCAGCCCCACCTGACCCGGGAAGGCGGACACTCCCATCGCCGCATCATCCACGCCGCCGACGCTACCGGCCGCGCCATCTCGACCACCCTGGTCAGCCGGGTGCGCGACTGCAGGAACGTGGAGCTGCTGGAAAACCGTGTGGCCGTGGACCTCATCACGGCGCAGAAGCTCGGCCTGCCGGGCGAGAACCGGGCCTTGGGCGCCTATGTCCTCAACACCAAAACCGGCGAAGTCGAAGTATTCCGCGCCAAGTTCGTGGCCATGGCCACGGGGGGAGCCAGCAAGGCCTACCTCTATACGAGCAATCCGGACATCGCGACCGGCGACGGCATCGCCATGGCTTGGCGCGCCGGCTGCCGCGTCGCCAATCTCGAGTTCAACCAGTTTCACCCGACTTGCCTCTACCACCCGCAAGCCAAGTCCTTCCTGATCACCGAGGCCATGCGCGGCGAGGGCGCCTACCTGCGCCTGCCCAGCGGCGAACGCTTCATGCCGCGCTTCGACGAGCGCGCCGAACTGGCACCGCGCGACATCGTGGCGCGCGCCATCGACTACGAGATGAAGCGACTGGGCATCCGCTGCGTCTACCTCGACATCACGCACAAGCCGGCGGATTTCATCACCAGTCACTTCCCCAACATCTACCAGAAGTGCCTGGAGTTCGGCATCGACATCACCAAAGACCCGATCCCCGTGGTGCCGGCCGCCCACTTCACCTGTGGCGGCGTCATGGTCGACCTGAACAGCCGTACCGACCTGCCGAACGTCTACGCCATCGGTGAGACCTCGTTCACCGGCCTGCACGGTGCCAACCGCATGGCCAGCAATTCGCTGCTCGAATGCTTCGTGTTCGCGATGGCAGCCGCGCGCGACATCCAGCAGCGCGTCGCCGGACAGCCGGCACCTCCGCCCTGTCCGGCCTGGGATGCCTCCAAGGTACGCCACCCGGACGAGGACGTGGTCATCCTGCACAACTGGGAAGAGCTGCGCCGCTTCATGTGGGACTACGTCGGTATCGTGCGCACCGACAAGCGCCTGATGCGTGCATTGCGGCGCGTCGAACTGCTGAAGAGCGAGATCCAGGAGTACTACAGCAACTACCTGATCTCGACCAACCTGATCGAGCTGCGCAACCTCGTCCTGGTGGCGGAACTCATCATCCGCTGCGCGCAGCAGCGCAAGGAATCGCGCGGTCTGCACTACACGCTGGACTATCCGCAGCTGCTGCCGGTCCCTCAGGACTCCATCCTTTTCCCGGAGAGCACCAGTCACTGAGCGTGCAGTAAGTGTGCGCCGTACCGTGAGAAACACGGCCGTTTTTGCTAAC
>JAJNDL010000045.1 GCA_021156385.1 Moraxellaceae bacterium
CATGTCCGGTGCGCCGCTCCACTGCCTGATGACGTCGGCATGACGCCGCATCATCTGGCTGCACTCCAGCTGGCCGAGCATCACGAGCGTCTGCGCCATGCGTGCCAAGCTATCCGCCATGGCCGTATAGCTTTCGGCGTCATTCTTGGAGCCGCGTGACATCACGTCGAGGGTCTCCTTGACCTGGGCGAGCTCCTCCCTGAGAACTTCCGCGACGGTCTTGATCACCGAGCCGCCGGGACCGCACATGACCTCGTACTCGGCATTCAGCTCCACTTCGGTCAGGCATGAATGTTCCATGCCGAATGCCGTCTTCACGCTGCCGATGCGAACGCCCTCTGCTGCCAGCGCCGCCACGTAGACACAGTCCGCCAGCAGGTGCCGGTCCGGCTGGCCTTCGCCGTCATTCTGCGCCAGCGCTTTCAGCTGCCGGTCCAGCTGTCCCAGCATGGCCTTGCGTGCCGGGCTGATGGTGACGCCGTGCTGCAAGGCTTCCAAGGCCGCGACTGCCGTCCACCAGAGCAGGCCCAGCGGACGCTGGCCGCAGACCTGCTGGGCCCGCTCGCAGGCGCGGCTCATCATGCGGTAGTGGGGCACATCGGCCTGGTCGCGCAGGACCGCTATCAGGCTGGTCTGGTACATCAGGCGGATGCGGCGCACCAGCGTATTGAGCTGCGCGGGCGTCAGGTCGAGGCGCTTCACCTCGGGCGCGGCGGGCAACTGCCCGAGCTTGAGGAAATGCCCTTCTGTCAGCACAGGCTGCCGAAGGGCCGCCCTCACCTGGTTGATCGAGGGCAGCAGGAGCTGCGGCCAGGCGACCTGCCGCAACTGCACATATTCGAGATAGCGACCCAGTACCATGATGCCCTGGCCAAGGGCAGCAAAATCCTCGTCGGATGCATCCGGTCCCTTGCCCTGCACCTGGCGCAGCAACTGCGCCAGACCCATGGCGAGTTCGATCCCTCCCGGCAGCTCGGCAATACGCAGGGCACCAGCCACCTGGTCCATGGCCTCGACACAGGTTCCGAGCATGGCGGGGTTGTCCCGGTCTTCGACATAGGAGCTGATGTGGGCTTCGATCTGGGTCAGGTTGGCATCCACTTCCGGGCGGATGAGGTTGAGGGAGGCAATGCTGGAAACGAGAACCATGAGGGTGTCCTGAACTTTCCTTTCTTGTGTCGCCCGGAGCTTCCTTCGCCTTGTTATGCCTGCCCCCGGCTTGCTGGAACGCGCCCGCGTCGTGACGACATCCGCAAATTCCGGGCAATGTGGCACGCGCGGGAAAACCCGTCAAATTTGCATTGCAACACTTTGAACTGCTTCGAATACAGGCCCGGCTCAGGCCCCGCCCGACTCCGTGCGACGCCACAGGCACTGGCCACCAGCCGCCTTGTCCAGCGCACGCAGCCGGGCTTCATGGCGTTCGACCTCCATGGCGTCCGCACGGATGACAGGCAGCGGCATGCGTCCAGCCGCGAGGCGCCGTATTCCCTCAGCCCGGCCCTTGTCACCGCGGCCCGCTTCCTCGCTGCCCAGCGCCAGCCCCACCTGCCCTCCTGTCATCGCCAAGTAGACATCCGCCAGGATTTCCGCATCCAGGAGGGCGCCGTGATAGGTACGGTCGCGCTGGTCGGCGCCATAGCGGCGCGCCAGCGCGTCGAGGTTGTTCTTCTGGCCGGGATGCCTGGCTCGCGCCATGACCAGCGTATCCAGCACACCGCAGATCTCGGCTACGGTCGGCATGCCGCGCTTCAGCAACCTGAATTCGTGATCAATGAAGCCGACGTCGAAGGGCGCATTGTGGATGATGAGTTCGGCGCCGCGGATGAACATCAGGAACTCGTCGGCAATGCTCGCGAACAGCGGCTTGTCGACAAGGAATTCATTGGTGATGCCGTGCACCGCGATGGCCTCGGCCTCCACCTCGCGCTCGGGATTCACGTAGTGGTGGAAAACGCGGCCGGTCAGGCGGCGGTTCACCATCTCCAGGCAACCCACTTCGATGAGGCGGTGTCCCTGGAGCGGATCGATACCGGTGGTTTCCGTATCGAGGATGATCTGTCGCATCAGCTGATTACCTTGTTGACGGCCAGCATCTCGTCTATCGCCTGGTTGGCGAGCTGGTCCGCGATTTCATTGCCTTCGTGGCCGGCATGCCCCTTGACCCAGCGCCAGTCGACCTCGTGCCGGGCCGCCTCGGTCTCGAGGCGCTGCCACAGTTCGGCATTCTTGACAGGCTGCCTGGCCGAGTTCTTCCAGCCCCTCGCCTTCCAGCCGGCCAGCCATTCCGTCATGCCTTTTTTAACGTATTCGGAGTCCGTCCAGACCGTCACGCGACAAGGCTTCCTGAGAGCCGCCAGGGCCTCGATGGCTCCCATCAGTTCCATCCGGTTGTTGGTGGTCTGCGGAGCAGAGCCGTAGAGGCGTTTTTCATGTCCGCCACTGCGCAGCAGCGCCCCCCATCCGCCAGGCCCCGGATTGCCCCGGCAGGCCCCGTCACAGTAAATCTCAACGTCGTTCATTCATTGCTCATCGAAATCCGTCATCCAGCGCCGCACGCGCGCCTCGGTGGCAAGTACCGGCGCCGGCGCCGGGAAGCTGCGCCGGCGTCCCATCTGCAGCGGCGTCAGGCAGGAAACATGCTTGCGCGCAAGTAGCACGTAGGCCGCGCCACCCTGGCTCCAGTAGCGGTGGCCGACTGCCTCCATCCAGGCGAAGCGGCGACGAATAGTGGCATGTCCGATGGGGGGAACGAAACACACGCTTTCCAGTCCGACCACTTCGAAGTCGAGCAGCGTCAGCCAGTCCGCGAGGCGTTGCGGGCTGAGGGGACGCCTCAGCCAGGGCAGCTGGGCCCAGGGAAACCGGAAGAGCCGGCACAAGCCCCACAGGCTCCAGGGATTGAAGCCCACGATCAGCAGATGGCCTTCGGGAATCAGCACCCGTGCGGCTTCGCGCAGCAGCGCATGCGGGCTCGGCGCCCCATCCAGCCCATGGTGGATGAAGACCAGGTCCACGCTGTCCTTGGCAAAGGGAAGATGCTCCGGTTCGGCCCGCAACGGCGACAGGCCGGGAATGGTAGGACCGTCGACATCGACCACGCAGCGGTGGCGGATGCGGCAGCCGGCCAGCAAGTCGGCATTGACCACCTGCCCGATCTGCAACGCGTGATAACCGAACAGCTCGGGCAGGATGCGGGACAGCAGCTGTTGCTCCTCGCGCAGCAGGTAGGTGCCGAGGTCGTTGCCGAACCAGGCCTGGAAGTCAGGCTGCAGGTCGTGCTGCTGTTCACTCCGGAAGAGACGCGGTAATTCCATGGAAGCTCTCGTGCTGGGCGCGCCTCGGCGTCGCCTGGGCTAGACTCGTCCCATTATTGAAGCCTGTATTCTGCCGGTTGCGCCACCATGTCCCTGTATCCCGTGCCCCTTCCCGCCTTCCGGGACAATTACATCTGGTGCCTGTCACGCGATGGCAGGGCGCTGGTCGTCGACCCGGGCGATGCAACCGTCGTGGAGGGCTGGCTGGAAAGGAACGGGCTCGAGCTGGAGTGCGTCCTCGTGACGCACCACCATCCCGATCATGTTGGCGGGCTCGAAGCCCTGAAACGGCACCATCACCCACGGGTCTTCGGCCCCGACGAGGGAATCACCGGCATCGATGTCGTGCTTGCCGGTGGAGAGGAGCTCGACCTCGGGAGGTTCGGCCGGGCCACGGTGATGGCCGTTCCCGGCCATACGCTTGGCCACATCGCCTACTACCTGCCTGAGCACGAGTTGCTCTTCTGTGGCGACACGCTGTTCAGTGCCGGCTGCGGTCGCCTGTTCGAAGGCACGGCCAGGCAGCTTCACGATTCGCTACATTCCCTTGCGGCCCTGCCGGACAGCACCCTGGTCTGCTGTACCCACGAGTACACCCAGGCCAACCTGCGCTTTGCCGCTGCCGTGGAACCCGGCAATCCCGACCGCGCAGAACGGGAAGAAGAGGTCCAGGCGCTGCGCTCGCAGGGCCGGCCCAGCCTCCCGGTCGTCTTGGGAAAGGAGCGTCTGTATAACCCGTTCCTGAGATGCACGGTGCCATCAGTCACGGCAGCAGCCTCGGCATTTGCCGGCCAGTCCCTGCAGCCCGGCGTACAGGTTTTCGCGGCATTGCGTGGCTGGAAGGACGTCTTCTGAGTCGGCACTTGTTGTCGAATTCCTACAATCTCTCTGCGATCTGGTTACCAAATAGCCAAGCTTGAGCGGGGCTTTTGCTTGCTGGCCCATAGGGTGATCCCTAAAATCCCCGGAAATTTTCCTTATCACGCGAGACCCAGATATGCCTTTTGGCAACCAATCCAGCTGGCCGACCCTGGCCCGCCATGGCAAAAGCGCTCTGGCAGCGGCAATTTTCCTGGGTCTCGCCGCCCAGTCCCACGCCGGCTGGTTCGGACGCAAGTCCGCCGAGCCCCGGCCGGAAGAAGTAGCTGTCGTCGAACACTCCCCCGTCGCCATATCCGCCCTTGCAGCGACCGACTCCTCCAGTGGCGCCACCATCGAGGCCCGCAGCGAGGCCCTTCCCGAGACCCCCGGCAATTCGGAACTCGATCAGGGCCTGGCCACAGACAACACGCTCGACGATCCGGCGACGGCCGAAGACGCGGCCCAGGATGAAGACGACGACAAGGACGAAAGCGTCGTCCTGCTCCCCAATGTGGAAGAGTCGGAAGTCAACGGCCTCGATACTGCCGACCTGAACTACAGCGCCGAGGAGCTGGCTGCGCGCGGCGACCTCTGGGAACGCCTGCGCAAGGGCTTCCAGATGGAAACGTCCGTCGACAACGAGCGCATCGAGATCCAGCGCAACTGGTACCTGCGCAACAGCGACTATCTCAACCGCATGGCCCTGCGTGCCAGCCGCTATCTCCACTACACGGTCGGCGAGGCAGAAAAGCGCAACCTGCCGACGGAGCTTGCCCTGCTGCCCGTCATCGAAAGCGCTTACGACCCGTTTGCCTATTCGCATGCACACGCTGCCGGCATGTGGCAGTTCATACCCGGGACCGCCCGCATCATGGGGGTCAAGCAGAACGAGTGGTTCGATGGCCGTCGTGACATCCTGGAGTCGACGCGCGCCGCCTACGACTTCCTGACCATGCTCTACCAGAAGTTCGGCGACTGGCAGCTGGCCCTGGCCGCCTACAACGCCGGACCGGGTGCCGTGCAGCGCGCCATCAACCGCAACCAGGAAGCCGGCCTCCCCACCGATTTCTGGTCCCTGAAGCTGCCTGCGGAAACCCGCTCCTACGTGCCGCGCTTCCTGGCCATGGCGCAGATCGTGAAGTCGCCGGAATCCTTCGGCGTGTCGCTGCGCCCGGTGCTCAACCAGCCCTTCTTCCGCGTCATCAACACCAAGGGCCAGGTCGACCTGCCCCAGGCAGCACAGATTGCCGGCATCTCCCTGCGTGAGCTCTTCCAGCTCAATCCGGGCTTCAAGCGCCAGGCCACCGATCCCGAAGGCCCGCACCGCCTGCTGGTGCCGGCCGCCCTGCCCCAGGATTTCGAATCCGACATCGCGGCCCTGCACCCACCAGCACTCGTTGCCACCGAAACCTACAAGGTACGCAAGGGTGACACCCTCTACCGTGTGGCACGCAAACACAACGTCAACCCTGCCGACCTCAAGCGGCTCAACGGCCTCAAGTCCGACCGCCTGCCGGTCGGCCGCGTGCTGACCATCGCCCGCGGCAATGCCAGCCCCGAGTTCCTTGCCCTTCGCAGCGAGCTCAAGCTGGATCGCACCTATTCCCCGGTCAAGGTGGTGCGCAGCAAGGTATACAAGGTCCGCCGGGGTGACACGCTCATGTCGATCGCCCGCCGCCACGGTATTTCAACCATGGCCCTGGCCCGCATGAATGGCATGAGCACGAAGACCAAGGTTCGCGCCGGCCAGTTCCTGACCGTGCGTCAGGTAAAGGCTTCCGGCAAGCAACGTGTCGCCAGCACCGCCAAGGGCAAGAAAGCCGGCGTGCGCAAGATTCGTTATGAAGTGCGGCGCGGGGACACCCTGGCCTCCATCGGCAAGCGCTACAAGGTCTCCATCAAGCAGATCAAGCGCTGGAATGCGAGCTCGAGCAAGCTGCGTCCCGGCCAGGATCTCGTGCTGTTCGTAGGCGGTCCGTCCAGCCGCAGCCTCTGATGATTGCCTGTCCGCTGCAGCCAGCCCGGCTGCAGCGCTCGTGCTCCATATGGGCATGCAGGCATTTGTGGTAAAAAGCAGCGCAAGGACTCGCCTTTCAAGAAGGACACTTTCATGCTGCTTCGTTCCCTGCCGGCCCTTCTTCTCTGCCTCTCCAGCATCGCCAGCCACGCGGCCACGGAAATCAGCCATGGCATCGCCATGCATGGCAAGCCGCGATATCCCGCCGACTTCAACTCATTTGCCTACGTGAATCCGTCCGCGCCGAAAGGTGGCGACGTGCGCATGGAGGCCACCGGTACCTTCAACAGCCTGAACCCCTTCATCAACAAGGGCGTACCGGCCGCCGGCATCCTCCATATCTACGACTCGCTGACGGTGAAGTCGGACGACGAGGCGTTCACGCTTTACGGCCTGCTGGCCGAGAAGATCGAGCGGACTCACGGCGACAACTCCTGGATCATCTATCACCTCAATCCCAAGGCCCGCTTTTCGGATGGCAAGCCACTGACTGCCGACGATGTGGTCTTCACCTTCGACATCATCCGCCGGGAAGGCGAGCCGCAGTACAAGGCGTACTACGCCGACATCGCCAAGGTCGAGGCACTGGACCGGCAGCGCGTGAAATTCACGTTCAGGCACGGCAACAATCCGGAACTTCCCCTCATCGTCGGCCAGCTGCAGATCCTGCCGAAGCACTTCTGGGAGAAGCGCAACTTCAACAGCAACAGCCTGGAGATTCCCGTCGGCAGCGGTCCTTACAAGATCAGCCGCATCGACAACGGCCGCAGCATCACCTACATGCGCGATCCGAATTACTGGGCGGCCGACCTCCCCGTGAACCGCGGCCGCAACAATTACGACAGCATCACCTATATCTATTACCGCGACAGGACGGTTTCCCTGGAGGGCTTCAAGGCCGGCCAGTTCGACATGCGCGAGGAGTTCAAGGCCAAGTCCTGGGCCGTCGACTACAACTTTCCCGCCGTGAAGGCCGGTCATGTGAAGAAACTCGAGATTCACAACGAGAATCCGGCCGGCATGCAGGCCTTCGCCTATAACCTGCGCCGCCCGTATTTCCAGGATGTCAGGGTGCGCGAGGCGCTGGGCTATGCCTACGACTTCGAATGGGCGAACCGCACGATGTTCTATAACGCCTACACGCGCTGCGACAGCTACTTCTCCAACTCGGAGCTGGCCGCTCACGGTACAGGAACATGCGATCCTGGAGCCTTTCCGGAAGCAGTTGCCGGCCAGCGTCTTCGGTCCTGCACCAGTGCCGGCGAAAACCGATGGCAGTGGCAATATCCGCCAGAACCTCATGCGCGCACAGCAGCTTCTGGCCGAGGCCGGCTGGCAGATACGCAACGGCAAGCTCACGGACCGCAGCGGCAAGGTCTTTACCTTCGAGATACTGCTGAACCAGCCGGAGCTCGAGCGAGTCATCAATCCCTTCCGCCAGAAC
>JAJNDL010000046.1 GCA_021156385.1 Moraxellaceae bacterium
TCGAGATCGGTGAGCGCGCACATCAGCGTTTCGGAAACGAAGCGGCCACCGTGGATGCCGAAGTGGCCCCTGGCATCCGGGAACTGGGAAAAATCGACAGGCTGGTTCACGTCATTCAACTCCTGCATTCACCGCGTCGATGAATGCCTTGATCGCGGAGGCATCCTTGATGCCCTTCTGCACACTGCCGTCGGCTGCTCTCGCCTCCACGCCGCCGCTGACATCGACGGCATAGGGGCGGGTCAGGCGCACGGCCTCGGCCACATTGTCGGGAGCGAGGCCGCCGGCCAGGATGAGCGGCTTGCGGGACTCGCGGGGAAAACTGTTCCAGTCGAAGGTCTGCCCGGTGCCGCCCTTGAGATCGGGATGCCAGGCATCGAGCAGGATGCCGGCCGCATCGGGATAGGCATCGATCATCGCCGCCACATGGCTTCCGGGTTGCACCGGCAGCGCCTTGATCCAGGGATGGTCGAACTGCGCGCAGAAGGCGTTGTCTTCCTCGCCATGGAACTGCAGCAGCGAGAGCGGCAGCGCCTCCAGCAGGAAGTGCACGCGCGATTCTTCCGGATTCACCAGCAGGCCCACGGTCGTCACGAAGGGCGGCAGCTGGCGGATGATGTCGAGCGCCGCCTCGGGGCTGATGTTGCGCGGGCTCGGCGGATAGAACACGAAGCCGAGCGCGTCCGCGCCCGCCGCCACCGCGGCGCGGGCATCCTCGAGGCGGGTGATCCCGCAGATCTTGGTGCGGACTCGTGTGGACAAGGCGGAAACTGCCGTGGAAAAGGCCGGATGATAGCAGCCAAACAAAGCGCTTAGCAGCTACAGGGACTGAACAATTCCGGCCAGGAAGGCCGGGCCCGGCGCCTCTTTCGGCAGGACGAACCGCTCAGGATAGAGCGCATCCACGAAATACAGGCCGTCGGCCGGTGCGGTCACGCCGCCCAGGGTGCGGTCGCGCGCCGCCAGCACCTCGCGCGCCCAGCCGGGCTCGGCCTTGTCCTGCCCTATGGCCATGAGCACGCCGGCGATGTTGCGCACCATGTGGTGCAGGAAGCCGTCGGCCTGGATGTCCAGCACGATGAGCGGGCCCTGCTGCACCAGCGTCAGGAAGTGCACGTTGCGCACGGCCTTCTTCGCCTGACAGCCAATGGCGCGGAAGGAAGTGAAGTCGTGCTCGCCGACAAGATGGCGGGCCGCCTCCTGCATGCGCGCCAGATCCAGCGCGTGGTAATGCCAGGTCACCATGCCCGCGAGCAGGCTGGAGCGCAGCGGATGGTTGAAGATGACGTAGCGGTAGCGCCGTGCGACGGCACGGAAACGCGCGTGGAATTCGTCACTGACCGGCGTGATCCAGCGCAGGGCGATGTCGTCCGGCAGGTTGGCGTTCACGCCGAGCAGCCAGCTGCGCTCGTTGCGCACCGCATCGGAATCGAAATGCGCCACCATGCCCGAGGCATGCACGCCGGCGTCGGTGCGTCCTGCCGCGATCACGGTGACGGGATGGTTGGCGACACGCGCGATCGCCTTCTCCAGCGTTTCCTGCACGCTGGCGACGCCGGGCTGCTGGGTCTGCCAGCCGCGGTAGGCGCGTCCGTTGAAGTCGACACCGATGGCAAGGCGCATGTCAGTCAGGAAATTCCGCAAAAAAAGAAGGGCAGCTTTTCAGGGCCGCCCTTTTCAAGGTCAAGAAGCGTTCATCAGCCGACCTGGGCAAGCAGGCCCTTGGCTTCGTCCTTCTGGGTGTTGCTGCCTTCCGTCAGCACTTCCTGCAGGATGTCGCGCGCGCCTTCCATGTCGCCCATGTCGATATAGGCGCGGGCCAGGTCGAGCTTGGTGGCGTTCTCGTCGGTATCGGCGAGGAAGTCGAACTCGTCGTCCATGCCCAGGTCGCCACCGAGATCGGCGGCGGCTTCGGCTGCCGGCACAGGTGCGGCTGCCGGTGCGGGCACGGCGAGCGTGGCCTCGTCGAGGTCGGCAGTGAGGGCATCGAGGCCGGTATCCGCGGCGTTGGCGCGCACGGTTTCCTCGAAGCTGGGCGTCGCAGCGCCCAAGCCGTCGTCGAAGTTCTCGTCCAGGCTGAACTCGGCATCCAGCGAGAGGTCGGTCGCCGGTTCTTCCGCCACCGCCGCCGGTGCCGGCTCGGAAGCGAACTCGAGGTCGTCCAGGCTGAAGCTGAGGTCGTCGCTCTCGGCCTTGGCCGGTGCCGCCTTTATCGGCTCCGGCGTGATGTCCGGCAGGTTCTCGAAATCCTCCAGTTCGCCGAGGCCGAGGTCGCCACCACTACTGGCAGGCGCTGCGGAAAGCTCTTCCTCCAGGGAAAAGTCGAGCCCTTCATCGGCAGAAGCCGAAGCCCCGGCCGGTGCCGGCGCGGACTCGAAGGAGGAGTCTTCGAAGTCGAGATCGAAATCGGTCGATGCGGCCGCAGGTGCCGCCGGCTCGAGCTCCGTCTCGAAGGAGCCGAAGTCGAGGTCGGTGTCCTTGACGGTGTCCAGTGCCGGGCTGCTGGCGTTGACCGTGGAGTTGAAGTCCAGCTCCATGTCTTCCAGCGACGGGAGCTCTTCGCCGGACGCTGCCGCAGCGGGAGCGGACGGTGCATCGAGATCGAAGCTGAAGTCGTCGTCGGCAGCAGCAGATGCCGTCATGCCACCCTTGAGTTCTTCGGCGCGGGCCAGGGAATCCAGGTCGCCCTGGCTCTCGAACCATGCTTCCTGTTCGGCGAAGGCGGCGGAATCGCCAGTGTGCACCAGGCACTCGAGCAGCTTCATGCGCAGGTCGCCGCGATCGGGGTTCTGCGCCACGGCCTTCTTGAGCAGCGTCACGGCTTGCGGCCAGCGCTCGTAGGCGATGTACTGCTCGGCCTCCTCCAGAGGATCGGCCAGTACCTGGTCGCCTCCGCCGGCGGTGGTTTCGGCCGGGGCACTCAGCCAGTCATCGTCGACCGGCCCGGCATCCGCCGTGAAGCCCAGGTCGTCACCCATGTCGCCGCCTTCACCGGCAGCCTCTTCATGCTCACCGAATTCCTCGCCGGCTGCCTGGTCGCGGCGGCGCTTCTGGGTCCACCACCAACCGCCACCGAGCAGGGCCAGCAGTGCACCGATGCCACCGGCGATGACAGGCAGATTCATGCCGTCGTCCGCGGCAGGTTCTTCCGCCACGACGGGCGCCGGCTGGGGCGCCGGGGCCGGCTGCGGAGCCGGGGCCGCCTGTTCGGCGGGTGCCGGCGCCGGAACGACGGCAGCTTCAGGAGCGGGAACAGGGGTGGCTTCCGGCTTCGCCGCTTCGGCGGCCGGTGCCGGCGCAGCAGCCTGGGCAGCGGTCTTGGCGGCCTCCTGCTTGGCCTGCTGCTGCTTCAGCTGGGCGTCGAGTTCGGCGAGGCGCGCGTTCTGCACCTCGACCTGCTTGTCGTTGGCCTTGATCTTGGCCTCCAGGCCCTCGACCTTGCCGACCAGCTTCTTCTTGTCGGTCTTGGCGCTTTCGGTCTTGGCCTTGATGTCCTTGAGCTTGCCGGCATCCTCCGGCTTCACGGCGGCGCCCTGCTCCGAACCGGCAGCGGCGGCTCCCGGCTTGCCGGCGTCGCCGCCGAGCAGCTTCATTTCGGCCTTGGCTTCGGCGACCGGCTCGGGCGCCTTGGCCGGAGCCTTGGCGGTGGCGTCCAGCTGCTGGCCTTCCAGCGCTGCGGGTTTGGGTGCCGGTGCCGCCGCGCGCCAGGCCTGCGTCTGCTCGTTCAGGGAAGCCTGGGCCTCCTGCGCGCTCACTTCACGCATCTGCGATTCGGACGGAATGCGCAGCACCTGGCCACGCTTGAGCTGGTTGATGTTGTCGTTGGCGAAGGCGCCGGGGTTGGCACGCTGGATGGCGACCATGGCCTGGGCCGTCGTGGCGCCGGCCGGACGGAACTGCTGCGCGATGCGCGCCATGGTGTCGCCGGGCTTGGTGCGATAGCTGTCGGCGGCCGCCGGGGCCGGTGCCGGAGCAGGTGCGACCGGGGCCGGCGCGGGAGCGGGCTCAGGAGTCGGCTGCGGCTGGGTAACAACGGGCGGGGGCGCATCGGTCGCCGGGGCTTCCACAGGGGCCGACGCTTCGGGCGCCATCGGGGCAGGCTGCTCGACAGGAGCGGTCACCGGGGCCTCCGGTGCCGAGCTCACCGCGGCATTGACCTCGGGCGCGGCCGTATCGGAAACCACGGGCGGATCGAGCAGCGCCGTCACTTCATGCATGCGCGCATTGCCCGGCCAGGCGATACGCACGACGAAATTCAGGTAAGGCTCGACGACGGGCCGGATGCTGGTGACCTTGATATAGGAACGGTCGCCCGGATTGATGACTACGTCGAACTTCAGTTCGGTCAGGAAATAATCGCGCTGGATGCCAATGCGTTCGAAGTCCTCCTGCGAGGCCAGGCTGACCTTGACTTCGCCGGCCGCCAGATCGCCGACCTCGACGATTTCGATTTCCCCCTGGTAGGGCTCGCCCAGCGCAGACTTGGTCTGTAGTTCTTTTACGGCCAACGCATGACCCAGTCCCGGCAGGAGAACGCCGGCACTCAGCAAGGCAACCGCAAGCTTACGCAAGACCATCATCGGATTCCTTTATTGGTTATTTGTCGCCCTTCGCACCCCCGGCTAAAGCGGCGCCGGAAAGGTTGGCAGATCAATTTTTAACCCGCCCACAGAGGCTTTCCTAGAATTTGTATCACAAGGTTTCTGTAAGTATCAATATTTAAAGTCTTTTATCCATTTTTCGAGGACATGAAGACTGTGGCGGGCACCACCCTGCCGGACATTGTCCCCGACCAGCCAGAACTGCACGCCCTCGAGCGGCGCCGGCAGCGCACTCAAACCGGCCAGATATACGCCATCCTGCCCCGACGCCTCCGTTACCGGCGTCACAACCCCTTGATCGGATTCGGGATCCGCCTCCCGGACTCCGGCAGCCAGCAAGTTCCGGCGCAGGTCTTCGAGGCTGGCCGACGTCCCGGTCTGCACACTCACGGAGAGGGTCAAGCCGTAGAAAACCGGCACCCTCGCCTCCGCCACGGCAACGGGGAAGGTGACCGGGAGCAGGCGCTCCAGTTCATCCATCAGTTCGTCGGACGAGCTGTCGGCCAGGGGCAGCGTGTTGAAGGCGATCTGGGCCGGGAACACCGCGGGCTCGATGCCGCGGCCATTGAGGAGTTCTCCGGTCTGGCCGGCCAGCTCGCGCACACCGGCCCGCCCTGCCGTCGACACCGGTGACAACACCGTCACCTGCACCGAACGGATGTCCTTCATGCTGCCGAGTGCCGGCACCAGCAGCGTGGCGAGCGCACCGGGACAGGCAACGAGACCGGCATCGGGCACCGCCATGCCCTCCATCAGCAACGGCACTTCCTCGTCGAGCCGGAACACCGGCGAATGATCAATGACGCGGCAACCTGCTGCACGCGCGACTGGCACGAACGCGCCGGCGACAGCGCCCGGCACGGCGAAGATGGCGATGTCGGCCTGTGCGAAGTCGAATTCCGCGAGATCGCCGACCAGCAGCGGGCGGCCGTTGAACATGACGGTTTCTTCCGCCGAAGCCGCGGAAGCCAGCGCATGGATTTCCGCCAGCGGCAGCTCGCGTTCCTCCAGCATGGCCAGTACGGCTCGGCCCACTTCGCCGGTGACCCCGACGACGGCCAGTCTCACTCCCTTACTCATGACTTCACTCCGCTCCGGCATGGTTCCCTGTCGCGACGACACGGTCCTGCCGGCAACCACGATAAAAAGAACAACCCGTCCGCCCCGAGCAGGGACGAACGGGTTGCGGATACCGCCTTACTTGCCGAGCAGGATGCGCAGCATGCGGCGCAGCGGTTCGGCGGCGCCCCAGAGGAGCTGGTCACCGATCACGAAGGCGGAAATGTATTCCGGTCCCATGTTCAGCTTGCGCACGCGGCCGATGCCGATCTTGAGGCCGCCGGTGATGGAGGCCGGAGTCAGTTCCTTCACGCTGATCTCGCGATCGTTGGGCACGAACTTCACCCAGTCGTTGCCGGACTTGATGATGCTCTCGATTTCCGCCAGCGGCAGATCCTTCTTCAGCTTCACGGTGAGCGCGAGGCTGTGGCAGCGCATGGCGCCGATGCGCACGCAAAGACCGTCGACAGGAATCGTCTTCTCGGTACCGAGGATCTTGTTCACTTCGGCCTGGCCCTTCCACTCTTCCTTGGACTGACCGTTGTCGAGCTGCTTGTCGATCCAGGGGATGAGGCCGCCGGCCAGCGGTGCACCGAAGAATTCGGTGGGCACGTCGTGGCGGATGGCCTGCGCCACCTTGCGGTCGATGTCGAGGATGGCGGAGGCCGGCGTGGCGAGCTCGTCGGCCACGGTGGCGTGGATCACGCCCATGCCCTTCAGCAGTTCGCGCATGTGGTTGGCGCCGCCACCGGAGGCCGCCTGGTAGGTCATGGAGCTGACCCAGTCGACCAGGCCTTCGCGGAACAGGCCGCCCATGCCCATCAGCATGATGGAGTTGGTGCAGTTGCCACCGATGTAGTTCTTGACGCCCTTTTCCAGCGCCTTGCGGATGACGCCGTCGTTCACCGGATCGAGCACGATCACGGCATCGTCGTTCATGCGCAGCGCGGAGGCGGCATCGATCCAGTAGCCGTTCCAGCCGGTGGCACGCAGCTTCGGGAACACCTCGTTGGTGTAGTCACCGCCCTGGCAGGTGATGACCACATCCATGCCCTTCAGCGCCTCGACCGAATTGGCATCGAGCAGTGCCGGAGCTTCCTTGCCGCCGAAGTTCGGGGCCTTGCCGCCGGCGCTGGAGGTCGAGAAATAGAACGGCTCGATCAGCGCGAAATCGTTTTCTTCCACCATGCGCTGCATGAGCACCGAGCCCACCATGCCACGCCAGCCAACCAGACCTACCTTCATGATGCTTACCTCGAGAGAAACCTGTTCTTGTTTGCCCTCCCCTCTTCACTGGCGAAGAGAGGAAGAAGTTCACAACGCGGCGACGACCGCCTCGCCCATTTCCTTCGTACCGACCTTCTTCATGCCGTCGGTGTAGATGTCCGGCGTGCGCAGGTCCTGGTCCAGCACACGGCCAACGGCTTCTTCAATGGCCTTTGCCGCGGCTTCGGCGCCGAAGGTGTAGCGCAGCATCATGGCCACCGAGAGGATGGTCGCCAGCGGATTGGCCACGCCCTTGCCGGCGATGTCCGGGGCCGAACCATGGCAGGGCTCGTACATGCCCTTCTTGTTCTGGTCCAGCGAGGCCGACGGCAGCATGCCGATGGAACCCGTGAGCATCGCGGCCTCGTCGGAGAGGATGTCGCCGAAGAGGTTGCCGGTGACGAT
>JAJNDL010000047.1 GCA_021156385.1 Moraxellaceae bacterium
CTTCGCGGCCGTGTTCGTCTCGCCGGAAGTCGACGACAACATCGATATCGAGATCAATCCGGCCGACGTGCGCACGGATACCTACCGCTCCTCGGGCGCCGGCGGCCAGCACGTCAACAAGACTGATTCCGCGGTGCGCCTCACGCATATTCCCACCAACACGGTGGTGGCCTGCCAGAACGAGCGCTCCCAGCACGCCAACCGCGACCGCGCCTGGAAGATGCTGCGCGCCAAGCTCTACGAACTCGAAGTGCTGAAGCGCAATGCCGAAAAGCAGGCGCTGGAAGAGTCCAAGTCGGATGTGGGCTGGGGCAACCAGATCCGCTCCTACGTACTCGACCAGTCGCGCGTGAAGGACCTGCGCAGCAACGTAGAAAGCTCCAATCCCAACGCGGTACTGGACGGTGACCTCGACGAGTTCATCGAAGCCTCGCTGAAGATGGGGCTGTAAGCACCGCGCGAGCGGTCCGCCGAAACGAAGAAACAGGCATATCAAATGAGCGAACAGCAGAGCACGGAACTCCCGGTCGATATCAACAAGCTGATTGCCGAGCGCAAGCAGAAGCTCGCGGAACTCCGTGCTGCCGAGAAAGTCGCTTTCCCCAACGACTTCAAGCGCGATGCTGTCGCCGCCGACCTGCATCGCGACTTCGGCACCCACGAAAACGAAGCGCTGGAAGCCGACAGGAAGTACTTCACCATCGCCGGCCGCATCATGCTCAAGCGCATCATGGGCAAGGCCAGCTTTGCCACCATCCAGGACATGTCGGGCCGCATCCAGCTCTACATCTCGAAGGAGGCAGTGGGCGAGCACACCTACAACAGCTTCAAGAAGTGGGACATCGGCGATATTGTCGGTGCCCGCGGCTATGTCTTCCGGACCAAGTCCGGCGAGCTGTCCCTGCATGTGGAAGGTCTGCGCCTGCTGACCAAGGCCCTGCGTCCGTTGCCCGACAAGTTCCACGGCATTGCGGACATGGAAATGAAGTACCGGCAGCGCTATGTCGACCTCATCATGAGCGAAGACACGCGTCGTGCCTTCATCGTACGCTCCCAGGTCATCGAGGGCATCCGCCGCTTCATGTCCGGCCGCGGCTTCATGGAAGTGGAAACGCCCATGATGCACGTGATCCCGGGCGGTGCTGCCGCCAAGCCCTTCGCCACGCACCACAATGCGCTCGACATGCCGCTGTTCCTCCGCATCGCCCCGGAGCTTTATCTGAAGCGCCTGGTCGTGGGCGGCTTCGAGCGTGTGTTCGAGATCAATCGGAATTTCCGCAACGAGGGCGTGTCCACACGGCACAACCCCGAGTTCACCATGATCGAGTTCTACATGGCGTATGCGGACTACCGGGATCTCATGGACCTCACCGAGGACATGCTGCGCACCCTGGCGGAAGACATCCTCGGCAAGACCGCCGTCGAGTACCAGAGCGAGACCTATGATTTCGGCTCGCCTTTCACACGCCTATCCATGGTTGACTCCATCCTGCAGTACAACCCCGAGCTCAAGCGCGAACAGCTCTGGGATCCCGTGCAGGCGGCCGAGATCATTCGCGGCAAGCTGAAGATGGAAGTGAAGCCCACCTGGGGCATCGGCAAGCTGCAGACGGTGATCTTCGAGGAAACCGTGGAAACCAAGCTGCGCCAGCCGACGTTCATCACCGAGTACCCGGCCGAGGTGTCGCCGTTGGCGCGCCGTAACGACGACAATCCTTTCATTACCGACCGCTTCGAGTTCTTCATCGGGGGCCGCGAGATCGCCAACGGCTTCTCCGAGCTCAACGACCCGGAAGACCAGGCCGAGCGCTTCCTGCAGCAGGTGAAGGAGAAGGATGCCGGCGACGACGAGGCCATGCATTACGACGCCGACTACATCCGCGCCCTGGAGTACGGATTGCCGCCGACCGCGGGCGAGGGCATAGGCATCGATCGTCTGGTCATGCTGTTCGCCAATGCGCCCAGCATCCGCGACGTCATCCTGTTCCCGCACATGCGTCCTGAATCGTAAGGCGGCCACTTGCCCCGGTTCATGCAGTAAAGGCGGCCGATCGGCCGCCTCTTTCTTGCCTGCCACAGGCGTGCTCCCGCACTCTCGGTGCTTGCCCGCCTGACCCGCCCTCCGGGCTGCACGGTCAAACCGGAGCATGCCTGCCTGCTTAATATGCAGAACGAACCCGGCAACAGGGTCCAATGCCTGAGGACATAACAATGAGAACAATTCGCGCCGCATCCCTGAGCCTGAGAACGATTGCGACGGTGGGCCTGCTGCTGGCGGGCATGCACGCACAGGCGGAAACCACCAGCAAGGTCAACGGCATCAACATCACGCTGCCCACGGCCGACGAGTTTGCCAAGGCCACCGGCATCAAGCCGCTGGACAAGCCGCTCCATGTGAAGGTCTGCATCTTCGATCCCGTCGGCAACAACGGCCCGGCCATCCAGTACGCCAAGGACCTGGTGCTGCAGGCCCGGCGCTGGAACGTGTTCCTCGACATCCGCGCCTTCACAGACGAGCGCGTGGCAGCCGAGGATTTCAAGGCAGGGCAGTGCGACGCCGTGGCGCTTTCCACCTTCCGCGCCAAGCAGTTCAACAAGTTCATGGGCAGCTTCGACGCGGTCGGCGCCCTGCATGACTACAACCAGGTACGCACGGCCATGAACGTGCTCTACACCAACCCCAAGGTCGCGCCCTACATGATCGAGGGCCCTTACCAGGTCGGCGGCATCGTACCGATCGGCGCCGTCTACGTGATGGTCAACGACCGCAGTATCAACTCCATCGAGAAGGCTGCCGGCAAGAAGGTCGCGGTGCTGGACTTCGACAAGTCGCAGGCCAAGATGGTGCAGCAGCTCGGCGCCTCTCCGGTGCCGTCCGACATCACCAATTTCTCCGGCAAGTTCAATAACGGCCAGGTCGACATCATCGCAGCGCCAGCCGTCGTTTTCCGTCCGCTCGAGCTTTACCGCGGCATGGGAGACAAGGGGGGCATCTTCCGCATTCCGCTGGTCATGATGTCGGGCTCGGTGGTTTTCCGGCGCGAGAAGTTCCTGAAGGAGATTCCGGATCTGGACGACAAGATCCAGAAGATCCGCAATTTTGCGATTACCTATCTCGACCAGGCCTATACCCTCATCGACTCGGTCGAGAAGGACATTCCCGAGCGCTACTGGATGGACCTTTCCGCGGAAGAGAAGGACAAGTATTTTCGCATGATGCGTGAGGCACGCCTGCAGCTGATGCATGACGGCACCTACGACCCGCGCATGCTGGGCCTCCTGAAGAAGGTGCGTTGCAAGCACAACCCGGCGAGCTATGAGTGCGCGTTGAAGGACGAGTGACGGGCATTATCCCGGGCAATAAAAAAGGCGATGCCACGGCATCGCCTTTTTTGCTTCATGCAGGCATCAGGTCGGCAAGCCCAGCCGCTTGTAGATGAAGTTCAGCAGCCAGATCGGGCCCACCAGCAGGAACTGCAGGTCCTTGAAGAAGGAAGGTTTCTTGCCCTCTACCTTGTGCCCGTAGAACTGGAAGATCCAGGCCACGACGAAGAGCGCCACGGCAACCCAGAGCAGGTTCGGAATGTAGGGAAGGAGCATCAGCATCGAAACGGTAATGGCCAGCATGCCGAGCGCCAGCGGGAAGGACACAGGGACATAAAAGGCAAGGGCTACGGCCAAGGCGACCCAGGCCGCCCAGGGATGGAGCACATACAGCAGGGCGAAGACACAGAAGTAGATCACGGGCACGCAGACCCAATGGATGGTCTTGTTGAGCGGGTTACGGTGGGATTCCCCGTATTCGTCGAGCCATTCGGTCAGTGTTTTCATGGTGTCCCCTCTGCTTCTCCTGTGACAGTCCGACGATGCGCTGGCTCTCACCCAAAATCAAGTACTGTCGTACCAGATTGGGTGGGTCGGGTTTGTCTGGCCAGCCCGATTGCCTTCCCTGATCTAGGCTTTTGGGTCCAGCTTCCAACACCGGAGGACATCATGGGTCTTCTGAACATGGTGGGCCGAATTCTGGGCGGACGCCAGCGCGGTCCCGGCCCGGATACGACGAGCATGGCGCATCTGCTGCTGGCACAGGCCGGTGGTCTCGAAGGCCTGCTCCGGCGCTTCCAGCAAAGCGGGCTGGGTGCAGTATTCGGTTCGTGGGTAGGGATGGGGCAGAACAAGCCCATCACGCCCACACAGATCCAGCAGGCGCTTGGCAGTGGCCAACTGGTCCAGCTGGCCAGCCGGCTGGGCCTTGATCCGCGGCAGCTTGCCAGGCTGCTGGCCCAGTACCTGCCCGGGATCGTCGACAGCATGACACCTGATGGCCGTCTGCCCGGAACCGGTGCGGCCAAGCCATCCGGAGCGGCGCAAAAAGGCGACTCCACCAGGCATTGAAGTGCTGCCTATGCCGTGAGTCCGCATGGCGCCTGTCTTCCAGGCAGGGACGTTATCTGTTGAGGCTGACCATCAGCACGCCGCCCAGGACGAGGGCGGTGCCCATGGCTTGTGCCCAGTCCAACGTTTCCCCCAGCACGATATAGCCGAGATAGAGCGTCGCCACAGGCCCGACCGCGCCGATGAGTGCTGCCTGGGTAGCGCCGATGTGGCGGATGCCGTTGGTGAGCAGCGTCGCCGGCAGCACCGTGCAGGCCACTGCCAGGGTCAGGCCGAGCATGGCGACTTTGGGGCTCACCACGAGTGCCGAGACGGGATGGGCAATGAGGAAATGGATCGCGCAGGTCAGGCTGGCGATGCTGAGGGCGATACTCGTGAAGCGATTGGCTCCGATGCGCTGGATCATCTCTCCGGAGCCGACCAGGTAGATGGCATAGGCAACCGCACTGCCGAATACCAGCGTAATGCCGAGGCCGAGTCGTGAAGAGGAAGAGTGCAGGTCGGGCCAGACCACCAGGGCCATGCCGACATAGCTGACGGCAATCGCCATCCAGGTTCGTCCGCGGACAGGGCGTCGCAGCCAGAAGGCTGTGATCAGCACCGTGATGGTCGGGTAGAGGAAAAGGGTCAGCCGCTCGAGGCCGGCACTGATGTATTGCAGTCCCAGGAAGTCCAGCAGGGCGGCCAGGTAATAGCCGCCAATCCCTAGCAGCGCGAGAGCAATCCAGTCCTTCGCAGTCAGTGGTGCCCCTCTTTCCCGGTGACGGGCCCACAGGCCCATGGCCAGGAAGAAGGGCAAGGCCAGCACCATGCGCAAGGTCAGCAGGATGACGGGGTCCACAGCCTCGCGGTAGCCCAGCTTGATGAAGATGGACTTGGTCGAGAAAAGCACGGCAGAGGCGAGGACCAGGATGACGCCGGTCGGGGTGTTGCGTGACGACATGATGCGCAGCTTGATCGGGGCAGGCGCGAATCTTAGCCCGGACGGAACCTGACTGGGCGGGTTTCTCGAGCCGCGGGTTGGTGATGCATCGGCATGACGGAGCAGGTCCCTGATCCGGCGGAAAAAAGTCAAAAATTCGACGGTACGGTACTCACATTGGCTGAAACCCTGCATTACAATCGCCGGCCTTTGTGCCTTTTTGGGGCACAAGTCCGACCGGCCGGCCAGAAGCCAGCCTTAGGTCCGGGCATTCCTCCACATCTACCTGACAAGCCAAGGTGAGGGTTGACCATGCAAATTGGGATTCCAGCCGAAATCCTTGCGGGCGAAACTCGCGTCGCCGCGACGCCGGAAACGGTGAAAAAGTTCGTCTCGCTGGGTTACAAGCTGGTCGTGCAGAAGGGCGCGGGTGTCGCGTCGTCCTGCATCGACAAGGCCTATGAAGAGGCCGGTGCCACCATCGCTGCCACGGCCGCCGATACCTACAAGGATTCGGACGTGGTGCTGAAAGTGGTTGCCCCGACCGCCGAGGAAGTGCCGCTCATCAAGCAGGGCGCCATCGTGTTGGCCGCTTTCGCGCCGCACCAGAACCCCAACCTCGACGCCTATGCCGCCCGTGGCCTCACCTGCGTGGCCATGGAGCTGATCCCGCGCATCACCCGTGCGCAGAGCTCCGACATCCTCTCCTCCCAGGCTTCCCTCGCTGGCTACAAGGCCGTGCTGATGGCCGCCAACGAATACCAGGGCATGTACCCCATGATGATGACCGCGGCCGGCACGATTAAGCCCGCCCGCGTCGTCATCCTCGGTGTTGGCGTGGCGGGCCTGCAGGCCATCGCCACCGCCAAGCGCCTCGGCGCCGTGGTGGAAGCCTCCGACATGCGTCCCGCCGCGAAAGAGCAGGTGGAGTCGCTGGGCGGCAAGTGGCTCGACGTGCCGATGTCCGATGAAGAAAAGGCCAAGGCGCTGGGCACCGGCGGTTACGCCTGGGTGCCGAGCCCCGAGTACGTCCGTGACCAGGCCATCGTCGTCGACAAGGCCGTGTCCGCTGCCAACATCGTGATCACGACGGCGCAGATTCCCGGCCGCAAGGCGCCGGTGCTGATCAAGGCCGAGACCGTCGCCAAGATGAAGCCCGGTTCCATCATCGTCGACATGGCCGTTTCTTCCGGCGGCAACGTCGAAGGCTCGAAGCTGAACGAGACCGTCGTCACCGAAAACGGCGTAAAGATCCTCGGCGTCGGCAACATCCCGGCCACGGTCGCTGCTGAAGCCTCCGCGCTCTACAGCCGCAACCTGCTGAACTTCCTGCAACCCCAGCACGACAAGGACTCGCAGAGCCTGAAGCTCAATCGCGAGGACGAAATGGTCAAGCCGACGCTCGTCGTCGACGGTGGCCAGGTGCTGTACAAGAAGCCCGCCTGACAGGAGCGAACGAGATGAACGAAACCGTCGCCCAGGCTGCCGTTCAGGCTGCCGAGCACGCCTCCAGCGTGCCCTTCGTCAACGTCTTCACCGTGTTCGTGCTCGCGATCTTCGTGGGTTACTACGTGGTGTGGAGTGTGACGCCCGCCCTACACACTCCGCTCATGGCGGTGACCAATGCGCTTTCCGGCATCATCGTCGTGGGCGCCATGCTGCAGGCCGTAACGTTCGATGGCCAGATCACCGCCACCACGTGGCTGGGTGCTCTCGCCGTTTTCCTGGCATGTATCAACATCTTCGGTGGCTTCGCGGTGACCGAACGCATGTTGGACATGTTCAAGAAAAAGAAGAAGTAAGGGGAGCCAATGATGGAAAACTTCGCGCAATACGCGGATTGGGCCTATCTCATCGGCGCCGTCCTCTTCATCCTGGCGCTGCGTGGTCTGTCCTCGCCGGCGTCCGCCATCATGGGCAACCGCTACGGCATGATCGGCATGGCGCTCGCCGTCGTGACGACCTTTGTCGTGATCGCGGGCCTCAAGCATGACGC
>JAJNDL010000048.1 GCA_021156385.1 Moraxellaceae bacterium
CGCCTGGACCTCGCCTTCTCGCGCGACCAGGCGGAACGGATCTACGTGCAGGACGTGCTGCGCCAGCGCCAGCCGGAGCTGCGCGAGTGGGTGGCGGCCGGCGCCGCGATCCATGTCTGCGGCAGCCTCGCCGGCATGGCGCCGGCGGTGGCCGCCGTGCTCACCGAGGCGCTCGGCGAAGACACGCTGGAAAAGATGGCGGAAGACGGCCGCTACCGGCGCGACGTGTACTAGGCCGGCATTGCGGCACGACCCGCGACGGGCGCCGCATCGTCAGTCCTCGCCGACACCCATGTCGCGGTAGCGGCCCCACTGCAGGAATTCGAGGCGCTGCTGCGCCCGCGCGTCGCCCTGGCGCGCGGCCTTGTGATACCACTCGACGGCTTTCGCCTCGTCGCGCGGCACGCCGTGGCCGGCCTCGTACATCACTCCCAGGTTATTCTGCGCCTGCACATTGCCCTGCTCGGCGGCCTTCGTGTACCAGTGCAGCGCGGCGCTGTAGTCGGCCGGCTGCGCGCGCACGGCGAGATGGCCCAGCGTCATCTGCGCGCCGACATGGCCCTGCTCGGCCGCCTTCGTGTACCACTTGCGCGACTCGACGAGATCGACCGGCACGCCGTCGCCGTTGCGGTAGAGATCGCCGAGGTTGAGGAAGGCTGTCACATTGCCCTCTGCCGCTGCCTTGCGGTGCCACTCGAGGGCCTTCGGGATGTCGCGCGCCGTGCCGAGCCCCTGCTGGTAGAGCCAGCCGAGGCTGGCCGCCGCGGTGACGTTGCCCTGCGCAGCGGCCTGCTGCGACAGCGCGAAGGACCGGGCGTAATCGCGCGGCACGCCCTTGCCCTCGTAGTACAGCGTTGCCAGGGCGAACTGCGCCGCGGCATCGTTCTGCGCGACCGCCTGCTGCAGCAGCGCTACCGCCCGGGTGATATCGCGCGCTACGCCGTCGCCATCGAGCAGGAGCTTCGCCAGCATATAGCGGGCGCGGGAATCGTCCTGCGCTGCCGCCTTGTCCAGCCATACCGCGGCCTGCGCCGGATTCTTCGCCACGCCACGGCCGAAGAGGTACATCTGCGCCAGCATGAGCTGGCCGCGCGCGTTGCCCTGGTGGGCGGCGCGGGCGAGCCAGTCGAAGGCGCGCCCGTCGTCCTTCGCGACGCCACGCCCCTCCACATACAGCAGGCCCAGGGCGAATTGCGCGTCGGCCTCGTCCTGGCTCGCCGCCCGCAGTATCCAGTCGGCCGCCTCGGCGTCGTTCTTCGCCACGCCTTTGCCCTGCAGCAGCAGGAGGCCGAGGCCGAGCTGGGCGCTCGCATTGCCCTTGTCCGCGGCGCGGCGGTAGAGCGCCGCCACGCGCGCCGGATCGGGCGCGCCGCCGGGCGTCCGCAGCAGCACCAGCGCCAGGTTGAGATAGGAGTAGGCATGCTCGGTCTGCGCCGATTTCTCCGCCCAGGCCAGTGCCTGTGCATGGTCCTGCGGCACACCGTTGCCGTTCAGGTACATCAGCGCGAGATTGTTCTGCGCCTTGAAGCTGCCGTTCTCCGCGGCCTTGAGATACCACGCGACCGCCTGCGCCATGTCGCGCGCCACGGTGTCGCCGGTCTCGTAGCGGCGCGCCAGCAGGAACTGCGCATAATCGATGTCCTGCTCGGCCGCCGCCTGCAGCCAGCGCATCACCTGGGCGCTGTCCTTCTCGATACCGAGCCCGTACAGGTACATCTGCGCCAGATAGAGCTGCGCCGGCGCAAATCCCTTCAGCGCGGCACTCTCGAACCACGTCACCGACTTGCGAAGATCCCGCACCGGCGTGCCCGGGATGCCGTAGAGCAGGCCCATGCGCGTCTGCGCGGCGGGATCGCCGGCGTGGGCGCGGGCGTTGAGCTCGTTGAGCTGTTCGCGCAGCTCCTGGGCATTGATCTCGCGCTGGAAGATGTCGTCGGCGCTGCCGGCGAAATCCTGCGGCTGGGCCATCGCCGGATAGGACGCGGCATGACCGAGCAGGGCCTGTGCCGTCGGCGCCATCAGCAGCGCCGCCGCCAGCAGGGCGGTCGGCGCACGCCGCAGGCACCAGGAAAGGAAGATGAAACGGAAGATACCGGCCATGGCAGAGGTGTCCTGTTGCGCGACGGCATCCGGCCCGCAGCAAGCCCCGGCGTCCGTGCCGGCGGCGGTCTGTTTCGATTTTTTTTCGGAGGGCGGCCGGTGCGGCCGTCAGACGGCGAATGTAGCAATCGCACCTGGCCGGCGGAATCCGTGGCGCCACGGACTCAGTGGTGACGCCCGCGCCGCGACTGGACTTCCTCGTAGACCATGCGCGAGACGTCGCCGATGACTTTCTCGAGCGCATCGTTGTTGGTGCCGCGCGTCATGACGCAGAGGATGTAGGGATTATCCGGGAAATAAATGATGCCGCAGTCGTTGAGCTGCGCGATGCCGTCGCGCTCGCGCTCGCCGTGCTTGTGCGCGACCCGGACCTCGGGCGGCACGCCGCGCTCCAGGCCGTCGCTGAAGGTGGTGCCGAGCATTATCTGCACGAGCTTCTCGGATTTCTCCGCGTTCAGGTAGGCCGCGCTGTAGAGCAGCTTGAACAGCGAGGAATAGCGCGCAACGGAGATGACGTAAGTGCGGTCGGCGACGTCGGGCACGAGGCCGAGCTGGCGGTAGGACTCCCAGAGGAAGCTTTCATTGCCGTAGCGGTCGATGAGGTACTGGCGCAGCATCATGTAGGCCATGTTGTCGGAGTACTGCACGGTGCGGCGCATCAGCTCCTCGACGCTATGGCTCTCGCCGGGCACCAGCCGCTCCGGCGGCAGGTAGACCACGTCGTAGAGGATGCCGATCTGGTCGGGCACCTTCAGCCGCAGCTTCAGCAGCGCGGGATCCTCTTCCGCAAGGCTCAGGTACTGCATCACCAGCGGCAGCTTGAGCAGGCTGCCCGCAGCGAAGTTGGCATATTCGTTCACGCCGAAATGCGGGCCGTCCTCGAGGTCGCGGAAATACATGCCGGCATCGATCAGCACGCCTTCCTGTTTTTTCTGCTCGAAATATTCGGTAAGGGATTTCTTCAGCGTGGCGTAGGGCACCTTGGCGATGACGCGCGGCTCACAGGCATAGCGGGCCAGCCAGGGCGAGTGGTAGCACTGCGGCTGCACGGGCTTCGCCGCGCAGGCAGCCAGCGCCAGCGCCGCCAGGCTCACGGCGAGACGGACCACCACACGAAACGGATGTGAAGCTCTACCCATATAAAGCGACTTCTTGAAATGACTGGCAGGAACGGCGCCTGTCCTGTGCGCGCCGTCCCGGGTACCGCCAGCGACCTGGCAGTGGCACGCCGCGCATTCTGCCCGCAGCGTCGGTTGAGGCAATAGCGGCCCTGTGACCGGCGCACAAGATAACGGCCAACGGGGATGGAAATCCACAGGCAACTGCACGGCAATCGCTGACCGCTGAAGGGCAGCAGACAGTCGATGGATGAGAAGCATGGACACTGCCATTCACCAATGGCATTTGCGCGCGATCCGCTCCAGGACAATCGCGCGTGGCGCACCGGCCTGGAAGAAAATGTGAACGGTTTGGCAGATTGGAGCAATCCGCCGAGCCCTGTCATCAGCCTCGGCAACGGCCGAAAAAATTGCCGCTGCCATGGCGAGCGCGCGCCGGGCGTTCGCCGTGGTCAGGGCCAGATACCGAAGTCCAGCGGTCCGCGGTGGCGTAATGCCTCCATGCGCTCGATCTCGCGGAGGCGGACGGCGGCGGCTTCGTGCCCCTGCGCCGCCGCCTTGCGATACCAATGCAGCGCGATCAGGCGGGCCGTCTTCACCGCGCCGCGCTCGGCGCGCTGCCCCATCAGGTACTGCGCCTCGGCATGGCCGAGTTCCGCGGCCTGCTCGAAGCGCTGGTAGGCGGCGTTGTCGTCGCGCGGGCCGCCCTCGCCCTTCTGCAGCATGCGGGCGAGGTTGTAGGCGGCGTTCATGCCGCCCAGGTCGGCGGCGACGCCGAACCAGTGCCGCGCCATCGCGAGATCCGGCAGCCAGCCGGGCGCGCCGTTCGTGTACAGCATGCCCAGGTGGTTGGCCGCGGAGAGGTCGCCGCCTTCCGCGGCGCGCAGGAGCCAGTACTGCGCCTGCTTCAGGTCCCGCTCCCCGCCGCTGCCGTCCAGGAGCATGAGGCCGAGCACACCCTGCGCCTGCGCATGGCCCTGCACGGCGGACTGCTCCAGCAGCGCGCGCACCCGCGCCATGTCCGGCGGCCCGGCCACGCCCTTGGCCTCGATGATGGCGAGCAGGAACTGTCCCTCGGGACTGCCGCGCTCCGCCGCCTTGCGCAGCCAGGGCAGACCCTTCTCCACATTCTGGGCGGGCCCCATGCCCGTCACGTAGCCCATGCCGGTCTTCACCATCGCATCGGGATGACCGCCCTGCGCCGCCTGCTCGAACCAGCGGTGCGCCGCGGCCATGTCCTGCTTCACGCCGAAGCCGTTGGCGTACAGCACGCCGAGCCCATAGAAGGCGCCGGCCTCGCCCTGCTGCGCCAGCTCGCGGTAGGCGCGCTCCGCGGCGGCGTACTCGCGCGCCTCGAGATGGCGGTTCGCCGCAGCAAGGTCGGCCGCGCCGGCAAGGGCCGGCAACAGGCAAGCCAGGCAGAGGAGACACTTCAGGAAAAGGCCGCGCGTGCGCGATGCGCAGGCAGTAGGGAAGTCGGGCAGGCGGGCAGCGGCACTGGCCATGGCACACACATCGGTCCGCGAGGGCGTCCTGCCGGCGGCGAAGCCCGGCGTTCCCGGCCGGGACGGTTTTTCGATACGGACCCGGCGCAGCAACGCCGGACGGTCCGAATGTAGCAGCCCCTGCAGCAGGGCGGGAATGCGGGAGCCGCCGAGACGCGGTCGCCGTGTCGCGCTCAGGGATACAGCAGCTCGCCCACGCCCATCTTGATCACGTGGCCGCCGATGCGGCAGCGCACCTCGCGTCCCGGACGCTTGTCGAACTCGGCGTGCAGGATGCTCTTGCGCGTGCCGGGACCGCCGCGGTCGATGGCGAAGGTATGGGTGCCATCGGCGGTGTCCGGCTGCTCGGCGAGGTAGGCGATGAATTCCGGCATCACGCTGCCGATGGGCGGGAAGGTGGCGCGGCCGACCTCGAGGTTCATCAGGCGGCCGTGGAACTGCGTGCCGCCGGTGATGCTGCCCGGCGCAAACAGGAAGAGCTGCGCGGTATACACGTCGCCGGCCAGCGCGGCCCAGCGCTCGGCATTGAGGCTGGCGGCGAGCACGTGCTCGGGGCGCGTGAAGGGGATCACCAGCACCGGCTGGTCCACGCTGATCACCATCGGCTTGTAGCGGCTGTAGGAGAGGTGGCGCTCCTCGGTGTTGAGCGCCGCGGCGAGGCGCGGCAGCTCCGGCGTGTAGCGGTCGACGGTCGGGGTCAGGAGGCGCGAGAACTGGATTGCGCCGGGGCCGCCCTCGGCCTTGTCGATGAAGCTCTCGATCACCTGCTTCTGCTGCGCCAGCGTGAAGGTGGTGAAGCGGCCGCGGTCCTGCACCAGGCCCTTTTCATAGGCGACGTAAGAGGCGGCGAGGATGGTGTGCGCGCCGAAGAGGCAGGGCCCCTGGCTGTTGAAGACGCTGGCCGGCGTGGCGGCGGCCGGGTCGATGAACACGGTGTCGGTCTGCGCGAACTCGCTGGCGATGGCTTGCTTTTTCTCGTCCGAGAGCGGCTGGCCGTCGTGCACCACCACGGGGATCTGGATGCCCTGGAACGGCGAATCGGCAAAGACATCGAGCAGGGAATACGCGAGCGACATGGTGGGCGTCCTTTGTTGTAGGTCTTGTACGGCTGGTAGCCGGCGCCTCGCGACGCCGGCAGCCGCTCAACCATAGCGCCATTTTGCGGCGGGGACATCCGCCGCGACCTGCAACTGGGCCGCCTCGATCACACGCTCGTCCGTGCGCGCTCCACGGGCGCCGCCGGCGCATCCGCGCCCACTACGCCTGCGCCGCCTACACCCGCGCCACGCTCTCCGCACTCCGCGCCGCGCCGGAGCGCAACGCCACGCTGCTGACCCGGCCTCCGTCGTCGGCCCGGAACAGCATGCCCTCGTCGCGCGTGCCGCCGGTGCAGGTCATGCCGTAGAGCGCGGCATCGCCGCCAAGAATGAGGCCGGCGTAGGGGTGGGCGCCGTCCTCCTGGCCGCGGAAGGAATACAGCAGGCTCACCGCGCCTTCTTCCGAGAGGCGGAAGATGGTGCCGCTGCCGTGGCGCCCGCCCTCGCCCGTGGTGCCGAAGAGCGCGCCGCTGCAACTGCGCGTCAGGCCGGCACGTGGATTGGCGCCGTCGTGGCCCTGGAACTGGTGCAGCAGGCTGAAGCGGCCGCGCGGCGTGATGCGGAAGACCGTGCCCAGGCCGGTGCAGCCGCCGTAGAGCGTGGTGCCGAAGAGGTTGCCGTCTTCCGCCGCGACGAGGCGCGAGGGATAGGCGCCATCGCTGCCGGTGAAGTCGTGCAGCGTCTTCAGCCTACCGTCGGGCGTCAGCCGGAATACCGTGCCCCGGCCCTGCGCGCCGCCGACCGCCGTCGTGCCGTAGAGGTTGCCGTCGCGGTCCTGCAGCAGGCCGCCCTGCGGCGCGGCACCGTCGCGCCCGTCGAAGTGGTGGAGGACGGTGAGGCCGGCCCCGGGCACGAGCCGGAACACGGTGCCGCGGCCGTGCGCGCCGCCTTCGGCCGCGGTGCCGTAGAGGTTGCCGTCGGCGCCCTCGAGCAGGCTGCCGCGCGGCATGGCGCCGTCGCGGCCGCGAAAGGTGTGCAGGCGCTTCATGCGTCCGTCCGCGCTGAGCGCGTAGACGATGCCGAAGCCCTCGTCGCCGCCCACCGCCGTGGTGCCGTAGTACCAGCCGTGACGGCCGGCGATCAGGCTGCCGCGCGGCACCGAACCGTCGGGGCCGTGGAAGGCATGGACTTCGTCGATGCGGCCCAGGCAGTCGACACGGAACACCGCGCCGAGACCCAGGCCCCCGTAGAGGGAAAGGCCGAAGAAGCTGCCGTTGTGACTGCGGGTGAGACCGGGCGAGAGTGCTTTCCAGCCGGAGGATTGCCGCTTCCAGTGATCGACATAATGCGTCGTGCTCATACTCGCTCCCTGAGAATGCCGAGGGCATCCTGCCCTCTACTGCCTCGAATTCGTTACCGCTCACCGGCCAGCGCACGATCGTTCCGTTCGCCGTTGTGGCCCGAGCTCCTTGCGTCGTAGCGGGCGGCAACATATTTACTACATGTCATTGCAGTTGCCGCCATCACGCGTTAGCAAACATTCTCCAACCATCAACTCATCGCCAATGAATTTCCGCGAATTCATACAGAGGAGGTAACTCACTTCGACTTATTGCGACGCACGGCGTGCGACTTCGCAGCGCCGCCGGGCGGGTCGCGTGGGCAAGGCGCCGGAAACCAACTAAGAGTTACGGCAGGGCCGGCATGCGTCGCGGGCGAACCGCGGCCCGGCCCCAGGGACGACGATGTGATTTCAGGCGGCCGGCGACGGCCACCGGCAACGGCAGGTGGCCGCCGCCACGCACAGGGAGTGTGATCATGCAGTTCGACGACCTACTAAAACTCATGGTGCAGAAGCGCGGTTCCGACCTCTTCATCTGCCCCGATGTCCCCCCGTCCCTCAAGGTCAACGGCATCGTCGTCCCCATCACCAAGACCGCGCTCTCGGCCGAGATGACGCGCGACGTGGTGCTCGGCGTGATGAACGAGCAGCAGCGCAAGGAGTTCGCCAGGACCAAGGAATGCAACTTCGCCATCACCGCGCCGCACATCGGCCGCTTCCGCGTCAGCGCCTACCACCAGCGCAACATCATGAGCATGGTGCTGCGCCGCATCGAGACGCACATCCCGCGGGTCGACGAACTCAGGCTGCCGCCGGTGGTGAAGGAGCTGGTGATGGCCAAGCGCGGCATCGTGCTCGTGGTCGGCGCCACCGGCACCGGCAAGTCCACCTCGCTCGCCGCCATGGTCGGCCACCGCAACCAGCATTCGCGCGGCCACATCATCACCATCGAGGACCCCATCGAGTTCCTGCACCGGCCGGAGGGCTGCATCGTCTCGCAGCGCGAGGTCGGCTTCGACACCGAGTCCTTCGAGGTCGCGCTGAAGAACACGCTGCGCCAGGCGCCCGACGTGATCCTGATCGGCGAGATCCGCTCGCGCGAGGTCATGGACTACGCCATCGCCTTCGCCGAGACCGGCCACCTGGTGCTGGCGACGCTGCACGCCAACAACGCCAACCAGGCCCTGGACCGCATCCGCCACTTCTTCCCCGCCGACCGCCAGCAACAGATCTGCATGGACCTCGCGCTCAACCTGCGCGGCATCATCGCGCAGCAGCTCATTCCCACGCCGGACGGCAAGGCGCGCCGCCCCTGCGTCGAGGTGCTGCTCAACTCGCCGCTGGCGGCGGAGCACATCCGCAAGGGCGAGATCAAGGAACTGAAGGAGCTCATGAAGAAATCGCGCGAGATCGGCATGCAGACCTTCGACCAGGCGCTTTACGCGCTCTATGCCGCCGGCGACATCACCTACGACGACGCGCTGTGCTACGCCGACGCGCCCAACGACCTGCGCCTGGCCATCAAGCTCGGCATCGACAGCGACCTCGGCCAGATCGAGCGCGCCACGCGCGGCCTCAGCCTGCAGCCGGCGCCGCCGCCGGTCGAGCGCCGGCCGGTGTGAGCGGTCCGGCGCCCGGCGGGTGCAGGGCGTCTCCCTGCCGGGCCGCGCCGGGCCTGGCCCGGCTTGCACGTGCCGCGGCGGCACCCGCGTTGCTGCCGCGACCGGCCATGGTGTAAAAAGCCCCGCAACGACGGGGCTTTTCCAGGGCGCAGGGGAATGCCGGCGCGGCCCCGCGACCACAACAGGCTCCCTCCATGCCCCAGCGGCGCCTCCTCGCCTTCTACCTTCTCACCCTGCTGGGTTCGCTGCTGGCGGCGCTGCTGGTGGTCGAGATCGTGCTGCGCAACCTCGCGTTCACCAATGGCACCGCCTTCATGTTCGGCGCGCAGCAGCGCTGGTACGAGCGGCACTGGACGCCGGTCAACGAGATGCAGTTCCGCGACCTGCCATTGCAGGGCCGGCTCGCGCTCAAGCAACCCAAGGTCTACTTCCTCGGCGATTCCTTCACCGCCGGCAACGGCGTCGGCTTCGAGGAGACCTATTACTTCCTCGCCGCCTGGAAGACCCGCCAGGACTACAACCCCGTAAACCTTTCCCGCCCCGGCGCCTCGACACGGGACGAGCTGGACACACTGCAGCAGTTCAACGCCGCCACCGGCGCTCGGGCAAAGATCGTCGTGCACCAGTACTTCCCCAACGACATCCACGACTACATCGCCATGCCGCAGTGGACGGCGCCGCCCCTGCTGGAGGCGGCCGCGCGCCATCTCGAGTCCGCGCAGTTCCTGCTCGCGCACCGCTTTGCGAAAGAATGGGGCGCGCAATACGCCGACGCGCTGCGCGCGGCCTATACCAGTCCCGCCGTCCTGCAGCGGCATCTCGACGACGTCGCGGCGCTGCACGCCGAAGTGCGCCGCCAGGGCGGCCGCGTGGTGTTCCTCGTGTTTCCGTCCCTGAGCCCGGACAGCGGCCTCGACGAAAGCGCCCGGCTGATCGCGCACCTGCGCCGCTTCTTCACGGCCACCTGCCGGGAGGGCGACGTCTTCGTCGATGCCCTCTACTCGGCACGCACCCTGCCGCTCGAGCGCCGCGTGCTCAGCTTCATGGATTCGCATCCCTCGCCGGAACTGCACACCCTGGTCGCCAGCCAGGTGCGCCAGGGCATCGCCCAGTA
>JAJNDL010000439.1 GCA_021156385.1 Moraxellaceae bacterium
GCCGCGCCGGAGGACATGCTGCGACGATACCGCCCTCTTCCGGGCCGGTCCATGACGCACAGCACGCGGAAGGAACCGTGCGGATTCAGCCTTCCTGCACGGCCGGCGCCGGTGTCCGCTGCCGACGCAGGCGCCGGTAGGCCAGCGGGCCGCCGCCCAGCAGGAGCAGCGTCCAGCCGACCTCGGACGTCCACTCGCGGTCATCCTCCCAGCGTTCCCGGCGACGCTCGACCAGCTCCGCATCGGGTGCCTTGAAGTAGGCAGCGGCAAGGTAGAAATCACCGGCCCTCCCCGACTCCAGCAGCCAGGCGATGTCGGCACGTGCCAGGTAGAGGTCGCCGACGAGGGGATCGGGGGCCGTGACGAACTTCATGCGCTCGCGCAGCTGGTAGTCCATGGCCTTCTCCATGTCCTCGAGCGTGCGCGGCCGGCCGGCATGGTCTTGCGGCAGCACGGCCGGCAGGACAGGGCGTGCTTCACGCCCGAAGTCGACGCCGAGCACACGGCGCGACTGCAGCCACTGCGGGTCCTGCGCCAGCGCGAGCTTGGCCTCCAGGATCTTCACGTGCAGCCATTCCGTGCCGAAGTGGTCCGCCGGGTCGCGCGCGATGCCTTCGCGCACCCACCGCAGCGCCTCCGCGTTGCGGCCGGCCAGCTCCAGCGCCGTGCCAAGGTTGGAAGCGGTGCGCGAGAGGCCGGGATGGCGCTGCTCAAGCGCCGTGAGCAGGTCGATGGCGACATCGTATTTGCCCGCCACGATGTGGGCGACGGCAAGGTCGTTGGTGGTCTCGGGCGTCGGCCGCGCCGCGTACTCGGCGTCCAGCCGTTGCAGCGTGGCTGCGACCTCCTCGTCGCTGCCGCGGTGCATCTGGCCGATCAACTCCTCTTCATAGGTATTGAGGCAGGCCTGCGCAAGCGCGGCGCTGAATCCCAATGCTGCCAGCAGATAACGCATGCCTTGCCCTCCCTCCACTGGCGTTGCCGGCACAGTGGGCGGCGCCGGCTAGCAACAAGTCCCTTCAGTATTTTTCCGGCACTTCGCGCAGGCGCATCAGGCCTTCCTGCGCCACCGTCGCCACGAGCCGACCTTCCTGCGTGAAGATGCGCCCGAAGTTCATGCCGCGCGAGGCGGAGGCGTTGGGCGCGTCCATGTCGTAGAGCAGCCACTCGTCGACGCGGAAATCGCGGTGGAACCACATGGCGTGGTCCAGGCTCGCCGCCTGCATGTTGTTCTGCATGAAGGTCACGCCGTGCGGCAGCATGGCCGTGCTCATCTTCACGGGATCGATGGGGCGGATCTCGATGGGCCGCTCGCGCATGAACACGCCGCGCACCTTCTCCGGGATCATGGGTGCGATCTTCTGGCGCAGCTCGTATTCGCTGGGGATGCCCTCCGGGCCCTCCACCTTCGGCATCTCGACCTGGTGCTCGAGGCCCTCCTCCGCCACGGCGAAGGACGCAGACATGAGGAAGATGTTCTCGCCATGCTGGATGCCCTTCACGTTGCGCGTACAGAAGCTCTTGCCGTCGCGGATGTTCTCGACCTGGTAGACGATGGGCGCGGTGACGTCGCCGGCGCGCAGGAAATAGCCGTGCAGGGAATGCGGCAGGCGGCCCTCGACGGTGCGGCCCGCGGCCATCAGCGCCTGGCCCAGCACCTGGCCGCCGAAGACGTTCTTGCCGAAGAAGTTGACGCTCTTGCCGCGGTAGATGCCCTTTTCGATGACCTCGAGGTCGAGAAGGTCCAGGACTTCCTGCATGACGTTGCTCATGGCTTCCCCTGTGAAAATGCGCAAAAGCCGTGAGACTAGCCGAGGCCGCGACCGAGTGGAACGGGAGTACAGGCCAGCGCGTGGCCCGGAAACACGGCGGAAAAAGAAAGCGCGCCACGGGGGCGCGCTTTCCATGCCGGCCGCAGGACGCGGACTAGCGGGGGACGCCGCAGATATCGGTGGTGCCCGCCGGATAGGGCTGGGTCATCAGGGCGGCATCGGTAATGAGCGTGCCGCCGATATAGGTGCCGATGAGGGGATCACCCACCTGAATGCCGGCATTGCCGCCGCCGACGCCGATGGAGAACGCCGTGAGGCCGGCCGGGATGAGCAGCGGATTACCCGCGCTGTCGGTGAGCGCGCCCGCATCGACGCCGTTAACGACGTAGCCGACCTGGGCGGTGCTGCGGTTGAAGTAGAGGCCGACGCGGTATTCCGGCGGCAGCGGCAACGCCAGGGGCTGCTGCGCCACCGCCCGCACCACCGGCGCGCCGGTGCCGCTGCGCGACCTGGCCTCGACCTGGATGCGCGGCGCCGCGTAGGCGGAGTTCTCGTCCACCACGGCGACGCGCACGTCCAGCATCGGGCCGGAGGATACCGAGCCGATGTTGCCGCTGCTGACGCCGAATCCGATGCCTGCTGCCGCCGGATTGGAGCCGGGCAGGCCGGTGGCGTAGTTGTCGACCTTGAACTCGACGGCCACGGTGCCGGAGGCCGGCAATTTCACGTCGCCACCCGGCTGGCCGCTCTTCTGCGATGCCAGGTAGGCCTTGGCGCCGTTGTACGAGCCGGCGCCGTAACGCAGGCCATAGAGCGACGTGCTGTTGTCGCGCACCGTGAAGGCCGCACTCTGCCCCGTGCGTGCGGGGAACGGCAGGTAGCCGGCCTTGCGGATCTGGTCGGCGGTGGCGTTCAGGGCGTAGGGACAGACGGCTTCGGCGGAGGCCGCTCCGAGGCCCAGCATCAGGCCGGCGATGAATTCCTTTTTCATGCTCACTCTCCTTGTAGTAGTCGTTGCGGTTGTCGGTTTTTTTTGTGCCGCTACTTCATGGCAGCCTCATCGTACGTTCGGCAGATGGGCCGACCATCATCACAAGCACGTATTTTCAGAGAACACGCCGGCATTATGCATACCGGCAACCACAACGGCATTGGCAGTTTCGGTCGCCACCGGCACGAAGTGTCCGCTAAGGCACATCACTCTTACAGCCAGCCGGCTTTCGTGAGGCGGCGCCCGAGGACGACCGAACCGCCCAGCAGCACCGCCCTCGC